>JAUVOS010000246.1 GCA_030599055.1 Lutibacter sp. | reverse complement strand
TATTAATAAACCTAACAAAATTTTGGGAACATAGGTTACGACACTATCCTGTGCTAAACTTAAATAATAATTAAAATCTTTGAGTGTTTCTTTCATGTTTTCTTAATAATTATTGCAAAAGTAATAATTTTATCAAGACTTCTTAATGGAAATTGGGAAAGAGGAGTCGGAGTGCGACTCAAAGTCGCGCCCCGACTCCGCCTAGCCTAGCGCTACATATTTCGTCTATACTGACCACCTACTTGAAATAAAGCACCTGTGATTTGACCAATTGTACAGACTTTGGCAGCTTCCATCAATTGTTCAAAAATGTTTTCATTAGCCAAAGATTTATCTTGTAAGAGTACTAGTTGTTCTTTCGACTCTTCGGCAAAAGCTTTGTGCATATTTTCGACTACTTGTATTTGATGTTCGGTTTCTTGTTTTGTAGCCCGTATCACTTCTTGCGGTAAAATTGTGGGCGAACCTTTACTACTCAAAAAAGTATTGACTCCCATAATCGGTAATTCACCACTGTGTTTTAGCATTTCATAATACATGCTTTCCTCTTGTATCTTGCTTCGTTGATACATGGTTTCCATTGCGCCTAACACACCGCCACGTTCTGTTATTCTATCAAATTCTGCATAAATAGCTTCTTCAACTAAATCGGTTAATTCTTCTATGATAAAAGCTCCTTGAATCGGATTTTCATTTTTGGTTAATCCCAATTCTTTATTGATAATTAACTGAATTGCCATGGCTCTACGTACACTTTCTTCCGTTGGTGTGGTAATGGCTTCGTCATACGCATTGGTGTGTAGAGAATTGCAATTATCATATATAGCATACAAAGCTTGCAATGTAGTTCGTATATCGTTAAAGTCAATTTCTTGTGCGTGTAATGAACGACCCGACGTTTGAATATGATATTTCAACATTTGCGCTCTTGGGTTGGCATTGTATTTATCGCGCATGGCTTTTGACCAAATTTTTCGGGCAACACGACCGATAACCGCATATTCTGGATCAATTCCGTTTGAAAAGAAAAAAGATAAATTGGGCCCAAATTCATTTATATCCATTCCACGAGAAAGATAGTACTCCACATAAGTAAATCCGTTGGCTAAAGTAAAAGCCAACTGACTTATAGGATTCGCTCCCGCTTCTGCAATATGATAACCCGAAATAGAAACAGAATAAAAGTTCCTCACTTTATTCTTGGTAAAAAACTCTTGTACATCACCCATCATTCGCAAGGCAAACTCCGTAGAAAAAATACAAGTATTTTGAGCTTGGTCTTCCTTTAAAATATCGGATTGTATGGTTCCGCGAACTTTACTTATTGCTTCTTTTTTAATTTTTTGATAGACTTCTTTTGGTAAAACCTGATCTCCGGTAACACCAAGTAAGAATAATCCTAAACCATCATTTCCTGCGGGTAAATCACCCTGATAAGCTGGTCTTGGGATTCCTTTAACTTTATAAATTGCATTTATTTTTTTGGTAACTTCTTTTTCAAGTCCTTCTTTATGAATATATTTTTCACATTCTTGATCAATAACCGCATTCATAAAATAACCCAACATCATGGGTGCAGGTCCGTTAATAGTCATCGAAACGGAAGTCATGGCGTTGGTTAAATCAAAGCCCGAATACAATTTTTTCGCATCGTCCAAGCAACAAATTGACACACCCGAGTTTCCGATTTTTCCATAAATATCAGGACGTTTATCAGGATCGTTTCCATAAAGCGTTACACTGTCAAAAGCCGTAGAAAGTCGTTTGGCTGGCATGCCTAAACTCACATAATGAAAACGTCTGTTTGTTCGTTCGGGACCGCCTTCACCGGCAAACATACGTGTTGGGTCTTCACCGGTTCGTTTAAACGGATAAATTCCAGCAGTATACGGAAATTCACCCGGTACATTTTCTTGTAAAATCCATTCTAAAACATCACCCCAAGCCTCGTATTTTGGAAGTGAAATCTTTGGGATTTTTGTATGTGCCAAAGACTCAGAATGAGTAGGGATTTCAATAACTTTATCTCGTACCTTAAAACGATATGTTTCATTTTTATAAGCTTGTTTTTTTGCTTCCCATCCAAGTATCTTATCCCAATTATGCGGATCTAAATCTTTTTTGTTTTTATCAAATTCCTTTAGTAGCAATTCTACAAGTTGTTTATCCGAGTCATTCTGAACTAATTTCAGAATCTCATCCTTTTCTATTCCATTCGCACTCAAAAAAGATTGCTTCATTTGGTTCGTCGTGAGGCCCGTTATTGATGTTATGGTTTTAAAAATCCCAAACAATCGCTGCGCAACTTCTTTTTGTTTAATTGCCCATTGGTCATACGACTGATTATTTTCAACAATTTCAGATAAATACCTTACTCGTTTTGGAGGAATAATAAAAGATCTTGGATGCGTTTCATCTGTTTTTAATAGGGACGATTTAAAATCAACAGTCGTTTTTTCTGTAATAGTTTCTAATAAAAAACGATACAAATCGTTTGTTGCTTCGTCATTAAACTGGGAAGCAACCGTGCCATAAACCGGCATATCATCAATTTTTTTATCAAAGAGATTATGATTGCGTTGGTATTGTTTTTTAACATCACGCAAAGCATCTAAACCACCTCGTTTATCAAATTTATTGAGAGCAATAACATCCGCAAAATCGAGCATGTCAATTTTTTCTAATTGTGTTGCCGCTCCATATTCTGGCGTCATTACATATAAGGAAACATCAGAATGATCTAAAATCTCGGTATCGGATTGACCAATTCCTGAAGTTTCCAAAATAATTAAATCGTAATGGGCTGCTTTTAAAATATCTAAAGCATCTTTTACGTGTTTTGACAAAGCTAAATTACTTTGACGTGTCGCTAGTGAACGCATATAAACACGTCCGTTATTGATGGAATTCATACGAATTCTATCTCCCAATAAAGCACCACCTGTTCTTCGTTTTGAAGGATCTACAGAGACAACCGCAAGCATTTTATCAGGAAAATCAACTAAAAAACGACGTATTAATTCATCTACTAATGAGGATTTCCCGGCGCCACCCGTTCC
>JAUVOS010000060.1 GCA_030599055.1 Lutibacter sp. | reverse complement strand
TCAAGCATTAACTTTGTCAAAGTTTAAAACTTTGACAAAGTTCTAGAACCAACTATGCAAAGCTGAAAATTTCTAAAGCCATTACATATCAGCGTTATTGTTAGAATAAGGCAGATAAAATACTACTAAATATTTGAAGTTAGAAACTATTAGTTCATCAGAAAAACTTTCTCTCTTAGAGACCTAGTTTCTTTTTTAGAGATTTGCTCAAAGCGTCTTTATGAATCATTATATTCAAGGTTTTATAGCGTACATACGGAAATGATGCGTAGAAATAGCCATCGCGTTCGTTGTATTTTGTGCCCCATGAATTTTTTACAATAAAGTATTTGTTTCCTTTTTGGTCTTTGACGATGCCCGTAACATGCAGACCGTGGTCATCTGTCGTAGTTTGTTCATCAAAGGCATCTTGACGTTCACTTTGTGTAACCCAACGCTCTTCTACAGGTTGTATAAAAGCATTTTTTACCTTTTCTTCGTCCTCCATCGTAAAAAACTCTTCGTCTTTATTTTTTTCTTTGATTGTATTTATATTTTCCGGTAAGATCGCCAAGGCATCTTTTGCTGAAAATCCTTTTTCGGAAACATCTGCTCCCCAAGCAAAAGTATATCCATCCATAACGGCATCTTCCATAACTTCCATAAACACATCTAAAGGCAAATTATAAGAGGATTCCATCGCCCAGTTATCAGGTACTTCTATAACAAATGAACTGTAAAAAGGATGGTGTGAAAAAGAAGTTAAACCAATATAATCATCCATATTTAAACCCAACTGTTTTGCATAACTAATTGGGTTGTAAGTAACCCCATCTTCTACAAAAGTATAGTCCTTCACATCATCGGGCAAATCACCCAAATAAGCATCAACGACTTCAATAAAGGCTTTTTTCCAATTCTTAGTAAGTTTTTTATGTTGTGGTTTTTTATTAAAAGCTTCCATCATTCCTTTTAATGTAGCTTCCATTTCGGCGTGATAATGTTTGTCGTATCCGTAATTTAAACCCAAATATTCTTGTTCAGGAACAATTCCATATCGTTTTATAACCCATGGGCTATCGTGGAAAGCTCCACCACCAGCAAAATTAAAATTGCCACCCATTCGTAAATAATTCACCGCTTTTCCTAAATAAGCGTTTCTGACAACATACATTTCTGATAAATTGACAGGCTTATGACCCAATCTAATAATCTCAGATTCCAAATAAGAAAGGGAAGAAAAACTCCAGCAAGTACCTGTTCTGTTTTGGTTTTCTACAGGAGTTGCCTCTAGATCTTTTACTAGTTTAAATTCATATTTACTTTCTTTTCGATTAGAAAAAGTCTCTTGGGCAAGCATCGATAGCGTCGTTAATAATAAAATTAACACCCATTTTATAATTTGAATCATAATTCCTTAGATTTGGTTAGACGATACGAAATTACAATATTGACAAACCTTACATTGAAACAAGATGTTAAAAAAGACTTAAGACCGTCTCACTATGGAGAACTTAAGGACACAGGAACCAAGTATGATTGGACATTAATTTAAACAAGAATAGTCCTATGTCTTAAGTAAATCTCTAATAAAGAAAGATCTTTTTCTTTAAGTAGAGTCGGTTTTTTTTATAATCAATAATTGCTTTTCCTTTTTTTAGTATGTCTGCACCAATAATTCCATCTACGGGTTTTGCTTTATGGTTTATCAGTGCGGTGTTTACATGTGATAAATCAAATAGAACTAAATGTAAATCAAGATAACTCCATTTTCCGATTTGTATTTTTACCTCTAAAGCTTGTTTTGTTTCCATGTCTATAGCTCCTGCACCTGCTGCTTTTGTATCTGAGTCTGCAACATCTAATTTAAAATGGGCTGCCAAATCAATTCCTACACAAGTATTTGACGCTCCGGTATCTAAAATAAAGCTGCCTTTCACCCCATTAATTTTCGCTTTTAATTCAAAGTGATTTGTCTTGGTGCTTTTTAGATTTATATAGTGATAATCCTTTTTTAACAAATAATCTTTCAACGACATTTTAAAATATTTTATACGTTGCAAAAATGAGAAACTTATTGGAATTTAAGTAAGAAATAAAAAAAAAACTGCCTTAAGGGCAGTTTCAACAAGAAGGTGAAAAAAACTATTGTGGTTTTGTGTTGGATTTTTCTAAAAACAATTTAAAATCTTTAGGAGATTTTGTAATGATACCACTGATTTTATTTATCGTTGCATTCATATTTTCTTTGGCCTTACAATCTTCTAAATTATATATATTTCCGTAAAAAGATACAGCTCTATACGAAACATAAACTTTTCCGTCTAAAGCCTGATACGCTAATATTTTTAAAGGTAAATCAAGTCCTGCTTTAGGGTCTTTTGAGAGCATTTGCAAACCTACTTTTGGATTTCCAAAAATAATTAACTCTGAGTCTGCGACGTTTTGAGCACCTGCATTTCTAGAATTTTGTGCATGGTTAATTCTATTAAAAAGGTGAACATTTTTATTCTTAGAAATAATCTTTTCTAATCTATCCATTGTTGTTTTTACATCTACAAAACTTTTTTTGGTCACGATGCCGTGTTGAGACATTTGTGAAGTAGCTTCAATATTATTCTTTTGAACAGAAACTTCTTTTTGTGTTGATTTACAGCTTGAAAATAGTAGAATTGCTGCAAATAGTAGCGTTATTTGAAAAGCTTTCATTGTTTGGTATTTTATATTTGTGGTGTAAAAGTTCTAATCTCTATAGACAAATTCTCTATTTTTAGAAAATGCTAAGCACAAGGTTTAATAATACCGTAAAAATACCTTTTTTATATTCTTTGAACGTAACATTTGTAACCTGAAAAGGTTTATAGCACTTTTTTTATCCTTGTTGAAAACGAATGCAACTCACGAATTCGCCCACATTGATCAAGGCCTTGCCTCCTAATATCAACGCCCTGTTATCGGCGATATGACCAGCGGGAACATCAAATAATACGGGATAATCATATTCTTCAACTACTTCTAATATCAGTTCTTGATAAGTTTTGTTATAGACGATTCCATCTGTTTTAATATCTGAAAAGTTCCCGACAACCAGACCTATGATATCTTTAAAATATCCAGCAGATTTTAAGCTTTGTAACAACCTATCAATTTTATATAAGTATTCTCCTACCTCTTCAATAAATAAGATTTTTCCCCTTGTTTTAATTTGACATGGACTTCCTAGCAAACTTTGTAAAAGGGAAAGATTACCACCTACCATAACGGCTTCTGCACTTCCTATTCTATTGTATTTCGATGCTGTAATAATACTTTCTACATCCTTTCCAAACAGTGCTTTATACAGGCTTTCAACAGCTTTTTCAGTTTCTTTTGCTGCTTTGATTAACTGAATGGGCATTATTCCGTGAATACTCTTATAACCTCTATTGTGTAAAACACTATGAAAAACTGTAATGTCAGAAAACCCTATGATCCATTTGGGTTTTTTGACAAAGTTCGTGTAATTGAGTTTTGATAAAATTCGCATGCTCCCATATCCACCTCTGACAGCCCATATTGCCTTGATCTTTGGGTTGTCTAATGCTTTTTGAAAATCTTCTAATCTTTGTGTATCTGTTCCGGCAAAATATCCGTCTTGTTCCAAAAGAAAATCACCTCTTACAGCTTCTAAACCCCACGATTTTAACAATTGCTCTGCTAAAAGAATGGGTTTTTCATCCGTTAGAAATCCTGCAGGTGCAACTAAAGCAACTTTGTCTCCTTTTTTTAGATAGGGTGGTGTTTTAAATTTCATACGATTAAATGTTTATTTTTTATAGGTGTCCTATGCGACTCGCTTTTAGTCATTCCCTTGTCACGCAAAGCGTGATGGCGCAAAAGGCGCTCATGTGTCAAGATTAAACATGCTCGTTTCATAATACCGGTTGTATTGTTGCGAGTTGACTAGTTGCGAGTTTTGTTAAAAATTAATTATCGCTTTTGAGGTTGTTACCTCTCGATTGATTTTTCGCATTAAACCTGTCAGCACTTTTCCGGGACCGATTTCTATAAAATCTGTTCCGCCGTCTGCTATCATCTGTTGAATAGATTGTGTCCATCTTACAGGCGAAGTCAATTGTGCTATCAAATTATCTTTGATACTGTCTTTATCTGTTACTGCTTCTGCTACAGCATTTTGGTACACAGGGCAAATAGGATTACTAATTATTGTTTCCATGATAGCTTTAGCTAGTTTTTCACGGGCAGGTTCCATTAATGGAGAATGAAAAGCACCTCCTACTGGCAATACTAAAGCACGTCTAGCTCCTCTTTCTTTTAGGTTTTCACAAGCTTTATTTACAGCAACAACATCTCCTGAAATTACTAATTGTCCGGGGCAGTTGTAATTTGCTGCGACTACAATTCCATTTGTTTCTTTACAAACCTCTTCTACGATATCATCCTCTAAACCTAATACAGCGGCCATTGTTGATGGTTCTATTTCGCAAGCTTCTTGCATGGCTAAAGCACGTTGATAAACCAACTTTAAACCGTCTTCAAACGATAAGGCATTTGCCATAACTAAAGCCGAAAACTCACCCAAAGAATGACCGGCAAGCATTTCTGGTTTAAATTCACTACCCAATAATTTTGCACTAATTACGGAGTGCAAAAAAATAGCGGGTTGGGTTACTTTAGTTTGTTTAAGGTCTTCGGCAGTGCCTTTAAACATGATGTCGGTTATTGAAAAACCTAAAACTTCATTTGCACTATCAAATAATTTGCGAGCTTCCTTTGAGTTTTCGTATAAATCAGCTCCCATTCTTTCGAATTGGGCACCTTGTCCAGGAAATATATATGCTTTCATTAATTTTTAAATCTTAATTAGAAATTACAAAATTAGCCAAATATTTTTAAAAGGAATATTTTGAGGAAATATAGAAAAATTAGAGTTTAGAGATAAAGAGTTTGCTTTTTTAAACAAACAATTTACCATAAACATCTTCAACCTTTGCAACAGTAATAATCTCTATTTGATATTTAACAACACGAACCTTATTGAATTTTGATATAAATATCTGCTTAAAGCCCAATTTTTCAGCTTCGGCAATACGTTGTTCTATTCGTGTTACGGGTCTTATTTCACCGGCTAAACCCACTTCTGCCGCAAAACAAGTGTCTTGAGGTATCGCAATATTTTCATTGGACGATAAGACAGCTGTAATTACTGACAAATCTATAGCGGGATCTTCTACTTTTATACCACCGGCAATATTTAAAAAAACATCTTTTGCCGCCAATTTAAATCCGGCACGTTTTTCTAAAACAGCCAAAAGCATGTGTAAGCGTTTGATGTCGTAACCGGTTGAGGAACGTTGTGGCGTACCATAAACTGCGCTACTCACCAAGGCTTGCACTTCAATCATCAAAGGGCGCATGCCTTCTAAAGTTGCAGCTATTACAGTACCACTTAAAGCTTCGTCTTTTTGGGAAATCAGTAATTCTGATGGATTGCTGACTTCTCGTAAACCTGATTGTTGCATTTCATAAATTCCAATTTCTGAAGTTGCACCAAAGCGATTTTTTTGAGCTCTTAAAATACGATATAAATGATTGCGGTCTCCTTCAAATTGCAAGACGACATCGACCATATGCTCCAAAATTTTTGGTCCGGCAATATGACCGTCTTTGGTAATATGACCAATTAAAAAAACAGGTGTTGCCGTTTCTTTTGAAAATTTTATCAATTCTGCTGTTGTCTCACGTATTTGCGAAACACTTCCCGGTGTGGCATCAATAGTATTTGTATGTAGGGTTTGAATAGAATCAATCACTAAAACTTCGGGTTGTAGTTCAGCAATATGTCTAAAAATATTTTGAGTATTTGTTTCATTGAGTAACAGGCAATCCGAATCTTGTTTTTGTAAACGTTCCGCACGCATTTTGAGTTGCGTTTGACTTTCCTCACCCGATACATACAACACGTTTTGTGACATTGATAAAGCTACTTGCAATAATAAGGTAGATTTTCCAATACCGGGTTCACCACCTAATAAAACTAAGGAGCCGGGAACCACACCACCACCTAAAACAGCATCTAATTCTCGGTCAAAAGTGGTGATTCGTGTTTCAGTATCAAGTGCAATTTCGGAAACTTTTAAAGGTGTGCTAACTTTCGTATTCTTTCTCGTATTAGAAGGTTTCCAAGATCGTTTTTCTTCTTTTTGAACAACTTCTTCGACAATCGTATTCCACTCATTACAAACTCTACACTGCCCCATCCATTTGGAAGTTTGTGCACCGCAGTTTTGGCAGAAAAATGTTGTTTTGGTTTTCAATTTAGTTAATGGGTTAATTGTATGTCAATGCCTAAACAAAGTTGACCGTTTTTAATTTGTTTTTAATATTTTTTTTTGTCATTTTTAGTTCACGAGTGATATTTAAATCTGAGGCTTTTTTGTCGCATTCAACCAAACTTTTTTTAATACAGTTCCTAGGATTAGATTTTATTTCGGTCGTTAACTTATCATCGTCTGCATTTTATCACAAATATAGTTTTTTTAGATTGAATTGATGTTTTTTTTGTAAACCAATACGTGATTTTTCTTTGCTGAATAAGTACACACTTCGGTCAACTTCTTTTTTTAAATCAGAAAAATCAATAATTGCTCTGTGTCTCAAATAGTTGTATTTAATTGCATCCTTTATTCGTTCGGTTTTACCATTTTTCCAAGCAGCTTTACACATGCTATTTTGAAAATCATATTTTCTTATGAATTCTAGAAAGCCTTTCGTATAATATTTACCACCTCTGTCAGAATGAAAGATCAATCCATCTAAAACATGATTTTGTTTTATATGATATTTAATCGCCATCTCTAATGTAGGTGAAGTAGTCTGAGTTGTCAGTAGCCTCTTAGAAGCATTATAACCAACTATTAATCTTGAAAAACTATCTGATGTGATGTAATGTAAAACACCATTATTAACCTGACGGACATAAGATGAAAAGACATAAGACGTAAGACTTTCACTCATGGCTAATTACAACTCAGTTCTATTTCGGTTAATTATCCTCATGTTAATAACATTGCATTGCTACCTAATTTCGTAAATTTTTGTCTTTCCTAGCTCATTTTCTCGAACTTTTTGGAATTTGAAATTATCACTAAATCATTATCTTTATCGATATTCTGAGTTGAATTTAAATTGTTCTCATTTTGCCATTCTTAATAATATTTTTATTTAATTTGTATTATTAAAAATGCTCAACCTATTTCAGGTATTGACAGAACGAAAGCTTAAAATAGATATAATAAACATGTTAAATCCTGACATCTATCGGGATGACACACAGTGGAATGATTAAAAGCGAGTTGCATTCGCTTGCAGGAATATATGACGCCAATAAAAAATAAAATTTAGTCAAATGAAACGAATACTTCGCATACTACTTATACTAATTCTACTTGATTTTGGAGTAGGGTTTTATTTATTGAATCAAGAACATCCATTCGGAAATAAAGTAGTAGGAATTGGGGTTTTAGTTTTTGCCTGTGTTCTATTACCTTTATTTTTATACCATCGTTATAAAGGGAAAAAATTAAAAGACTACGCTTTAGATAAAGAAAAAATGGATCAGATAATTAACAATTTAAACTCGTAAAGCTTAAAGAAATCTTCGTTCAATTAAGATTGTTAAGCGTTCTTCATATTCCACTTTATCATCCCAATTATAATCGGGTTTTACCATGGATTGTATAAAGTTCTTGGCCTGATCTTCGGTTTGAAATGAGTTTAATTGAGACAGAACTCTGATGAAATCACCTTGACTTCCGTTGAATAAATGTTTGACAAAAGCAATTCTGTCATTGAGTCCGATTTGTATTTGCTTTTGTGATAATGTATCATTCAAAGACTTTTTAGTCATTTCAATTTTTTCGACATTTTCAAATAAATCTGCTGCATAATCTGCAGAAATAGCATCTTCAAATTCTTCTTCTAAAGAGGCATGTGGTATATTTTTTTCTTTAAGTTCGCTTGGAGAGGGAACTTCAATAAGAGGCTCTTTTAATTCAGAATCTACTTTAACCTGTGCTGCTTTATCCATTATTTGTTGGATACGTTCCTTTACTGATAAATCAACGTTTTCATCTTTTGAGGCGTCAATTTCTTTGTGTAAATCCGAAATTTCATTAGAATTATCGCTGTTTGTTTCTTCTACAGACGATGAAGAATGATGTAAAAGAACAATAGCTTCGTATAATTCACGCGCTTTTACTAGTAGTAAAGTCGTGTCATCACTAGAAGTCATCAATGCTAACTGATTGGCTAAGTCTTGAATAGTTTCCTTTGATATTTTGTGCATAAGTTAAAATTGTTGACTTAAATATGTTCCATTATTTTTTTACTTTTGTAAAGATAGTAAAACCTTACTATTATTAGAATATTTTAAAATTAAAAAAAGTAAATGTTTCTCGAAAACACAGTAAATCAAAACGAACAATTTGGATGGATAGAAGTCATCGCAGGGTCTATGTTTTCAGGGAAAACAGAAGAATTAATACGTCGTTTAAAACGCGCAAAATTTGCCAAGCAAAAAGTTGAAATATTTAAACCGGCAATTGATACCAGGTATGACGATGATAATGTAGTGTCACATGACGATAATGAAATCCGTTCAACTCCAGTTCCTTCTTCTGAAAACATACGCCTATTAACAGCTGAAGTTGAGGTTGTAGGGATTGACGAAGCACAATTTTTTGATGATGAAATTGTAGCAGTTTGTAACGAACTTGCAAACAGAGGAATTCGCGTAATTGTTGCAGGATTAGATATGGATTTTCAAGGGAATCCCTTTGGTCCGATGCCTGCATTAATGGCAACAGCAGAGTATGTTACAAAAGTACATGCTGTTTGTACACGAACAGGTAATTTGGCAAATTATAGTTTTCGAAAAATAGCGAGTAAAGATTTAGTTGTTTTGGGTGAAACGGATAGTTATGAGCCTTTGAGTAGGGCCGCATATTACCAAGCTATTCGTAAACAAGAAAAAGAAAAAAATAAAGAACAAACCCAATAGAATATATGCCACAAAATGCCAGTACTTTTTTAAGTGTCGATTTAAATGCATTAGTGCATAACTACCATTTTATAAAATCGCATTTAAAACCTCACACCAAGTTTTTAGCAGTTATAAAGGCTTTTGCTTATGGGCACGAAGCAGTTACTATTGCTAAACGTTTGGAAAAGGAAAATGTAGCTTATTTTGCAGTAGCATATATACAAGAGGGAATACACTTACGTAAAGCGGGAATTAAAACTCCAATTATTGTATTGCATCCGCAACAATCAGATGTTCAAGATTGTGTTACCTATAATTTAGAGCCTAATATTTACAGTTTTAAAATTTTGGAAGCATTTCAAGAATGTTTAATAAAAGCAGGTGTTCAGCAATTTCCAATTCATCTAAAGTTTAATACGGGACTTAATCGTCTTGGTTTTTCATCAGAAGATGTTCCTACGATTTTGATAAATCTAAAATCAAATAGCACTTGTAAAATTACTTCTGTATTTTCTCATTTGGTAGCTAGTGAAGATGTTGAGGAAAAGAGTTTTACATTAAAGCAAATTCAAACCTACAAAAATATCTTAGACGAAATTCAAAAAGAGATTGACTATCCATTTATAAAACATTTGACGAACACATCGGGAACCCTAAATTATCCCGAAGCGCATTTTGATATGGTTCGTGTTGGAATTGGCTTATATGGTTATGCCAATGATATAAAATGGACTTCTCAACTTCAAAATGTCGGCAAATTGTATTCTGTTATTTCACAGATACACAGCATTCAAAAAGGAGAATCAGTAGGTTATAACCGCGCTTTTATTGCAGAAAAAGAGACTATTTCAGCTACCATTCCAATTGGGCATGCTGATGGAATACCTCGTACTTGGGGAAAAGGAAAAGGCTATATTACGATTCATGGAGAAAAAGCGCCTATCATAGGAAATGTATGTATGGATATGATTATGGTTGATGTTTCAAACATCGCGAGTAAAGAAGGAGATCAAGTCAGTATTTATGATACGCAACAAACGCTGGAAGATTTGGCTACAAATACAGGAACTATTTCCTATGAATTACTTACCGCAATCTCACAAAGAGTTCTACGTGTAATTGTAGATTAATGGAAAATTAAAATTTATGTACATTCGCAGCTTAATTAATTTAAAACCCAACTATTATGTGGAAAGAATTTAAAAAATTTATCACCGGTGGAAATGTTATCGAATTTGCCGTTGCTGTAATCATGGCAGGCGCTATAGGCCTTGTTGTAAAAGGATTTGTTGACTATATTGTAATGCCTTTTGTAGGACATTTTACCGGAGGAATGGACTTTAAAGATTTAAAAATTGTGTTAGATGAAGCAATTGGAAAAGCAGGCGATGCCGGTTTTGTCGCAGAGAATGCAATTATGTATGGTTCATGGATCAACACCCTAATTAATTTATTAATTATTGGCTTTGTGATGTTTTTAATGGTAAAAGGCTATAACAAAATGAAGAAAAAAGAAGCAGAAGCCGCACCTGCAGGTCCTTCAGATAACGATTTATTATCAGAAATTAGAGATTTACTTAAGAAGTAAACTAAAACAGTTATAAAAATACAAACACCGGAAAACTAATGTTTTTCGGTGTTTTTTCGTTGTATTGGTGATTAGATTTGAACCAACAACCTCTAGGCTATGAGATGATTTGGGAAAATATAAAATATTGATAATAAAAGTATTACAAAACACTATTTATAAAATCGTGTTCCAAAACGTGTTCAGTTTTGTGTTCACTTTTGGTTAAAAAATTACTACTCAAATAAACACTAAAATGTGAATAATTGGCAGCGAAAAATGAATATTTATTTATGAGTGAAATTGGGTGTGAATTGTTTGTTTGTTATAAGTTTTGAAATGAGTCTTTTTGTTGTCACAAGACTTTTACTTTCAGTTATGCCTTGCAAAATATCATTTGAATAACAATTTAAGTTTTCTTTAAAAAGGTTACTATCAAATTGAATATCTATACCGAATGAATTAGCTCACAAAGACACTAAATACGGCTCAAATATCCAAAAATATGAGCTGTATTTATATTTTTAATGAGCTGTAATAATTACATAAACACAAGTATATTGCGTTTAGATGATGTATCTGTGTAAGCTATTTTTAAACAAGTCATCCCAAGTGCTCTTTATTTTTTTGAACGAATAATTTCCTCTGCACACCAATAACCACTTAGAATAGCTCCTGTGAAACCATGACCAGGTTCAGTCCAGGCGGAGGCAAAATACAGATTTGGTATTGGTGATTTTATTTTAACACGCTTTCTGCCGGTTTGGTTTGGTATCTGAGCATATCCGTATGCAGTACCATTAGGATTAAGTGTATAACGTTTTATTGTTCTCGGTGTACCGACTTCATAATATTCAATGTAATCTTTTGTTCCGGGAATGAACTTGTCGAGCCTGTCAATAAGAATTTGTGCAACTTCTTCTTTCCTTTCTATATATCGTTCTTCCGACAAAGAGTCCCAATCAGATAAATAATCTAAAGTTGTAAAGACTCCTACACTTTTTCCTTTTGGAGCCAAACCTGAATCAATTACACTATAATCAACAAAAATGTAGGTGCGTTTTGAGAAATCCTTATGGTGATATTCTGCTATTTGTTTTTGATTGGATATATCACCAACCAAAAATATTGTGGAATAATATTGATTACCCAGTTCCTTAGGAGGTTTATTAAAACCAAGATATACAGACAGGATGGAGGGAGCAATTTTTGGCAGACCCACTACATTCGATAATTTTGTTTTTACCTCAGGCACTTTAATAAGTTCATTAATGACATTGGGGATTGCTGTATTGGCAACAATACATTTACCATAAATTGTCACTTGTTCACTGTTTGTAGCAGTTCTCTTATTATACTTGACTCCGATTGCGGCTCCATCTTTGATGACAATTTCATTGACTTTATGTCTTAAAAGGACTGTTCCGTTGTGATCTTCAATAATTGAAGTCAGATAATC
>JAUVOS010000221.1 GCA_030599055.1 Lutibacter sp. | reverse complement strand
TTATCGGGATACCCTGAGGTTTAATACCCTTTATTTGGACACAAATAACCCATATTGAGAAGTAACTTTAGTAACGGAGTTATATACGCAGTCTCATCTTTATGATATTGACGTATATAACGTGTTACAAAGTTAGATGAATTATATGATAAAGTCAATATAAACTCATAACTTTTAATAAATAATCCCCAACTTTTATACTTGACCCCTTTATTTCAAGTTTAGTTTTTTAAGAACTTTATGATATTCCATTTCAGTATTGATATTTTTTACAATTTGATCTGCGACCACGATCTTTTTAATAGGAATGCTTTTTAGAACTTGTATGAGTTTGTAGATTTTATTCTTATAGAAACTTTGTAATGTTGCTAATGATTTTGGTTCCCAAATAGTTACTAAGGGTTCAGGATATTCTTTACTTTTAGCTTGTAGTGCCGTTGCCCCTTTGCTCGTATCCCGATTTTTGATAAGTGATTCAATTGTTTTTTTATCGATAAAAGGTAAATCAGTTGCTACTACTAAAAAAGCTTCATTTGGCTTTGTTTCTAAAGCTGTTAGAATTGCTCCAAAAGGACCTAACCCAACGACTTTATCAGTAATGAGGTTTGGAAAATTAAATTTTTGATTGGGTCTAACTGAAACATAAACAGTATCTACAAGCTTGTCTAGAATGTTATACAAGTATTTCCATTGAGGAATGCCATGATACTTTAGAATGCTTTTGTCATTGCCCATACGTTTGCTTTGCCCACCTATAAGTATAAGTGCATTCAGTTTTGATTTGTCAGTATTTGAGCTTTTCATTACGTCAGTAAAATTACGAAATAAAAAAAGTTCCGTTTTCTATTTTAGAAAACGGAACTTTTAAATATTGTAAACTAGTTGCTAATTTTCTTCAACTTCTTTTTTAGCATCTTCTTTCATTTTTTCATTTGGAACGATCACTACATTAACACGGCGGTTTTTAGAGCGCCCTTCAGGAGTGCTATTGTCGTGTGTTGGTTGTGATTCTCCAAACCAACTAGTGCTAAATCTTAAAGGATTAAGAGTATTTGTTTGTACAAAATAATTAGTCACAGCATTGGCTCTATTTTCGGAAAGTGTCATATTGTATTCTTCCGCACCTGAACTGTCAGTATGTCCAACAACTAGTACATTGGTATCAGGATTCTCTTTTAAGATGTCAGACAATTTATCTAGAGTCGTTTGAGAATTAGTATTGATGCTATACTTATTCGTATCAAAATAGACACCACTATTTTCATCAAAAGTTATTACAATACCATCGTCAACACGTTCTACAATTGCACCGGGAATCTCTTCCTCGATTTTTTCAGCTTGTTTATCCATCTTATTTCCAATTAGCACACCAACTGTTCCACCAATTACACCACCAATTACAGCACCTTCTTTGCCACTACCACCTTTTCCTGCTTTTTCGCCGATAATTGCACCGAGAATCGCACCACTAGTAGCACCAATTATTACTCCTTTTTGTTTGTTATTTGCATTTTTTGTTGCGTTACAACTTGATAGGCTTGTCATCAGTACAAGTAGTAAAGCAAATACCGATATTCTTTTAATTGTTTTTTTCATTTTTTACGGGTTTAAATTTGTTTATATAATTAATTATTCAACAGCTTTAGTAAAGTTCATAAATATTTTAAGTGTTTCTCCTTTTAAATTAGCTGTTTGTTCCCACTGCATAGAACCTTCAGTCAATTGTGTTAACTGTAATCTAAAACCACGATTAAATTCAGATTTATATTTTTCATCTGTAGGTTTTAGCATAAAATCATACAAGCCAGTGTCTTTATCAATTTCTTGAACGGTAAACACAAAATAGCGTTCTCCGGCTGGACAATCATCTTTATTAAGATTGTAAGTTCCTGTATTATTATTAGAAACAAAATGCCAAGAACTACCCTCAAAACAGTCCGGAGAAGAATCATTTAAAAGGGTTACATGAAACGTTCCAGTTTTACCATAAGTAATACTGTTAAGAGTCCAGTCACCTTTTAATGTTTTTTCTGATTGCTGAACAACTTTAGATGCACCACAAGAAATCAAAAAAGTGGCTAAGAATGTAAATAAAA
The DNA here is from genome assembly GCA_030599055.1 of Lutibacter sp. GTDB lineage: Bacteria > Bacteroidota > Bacteroidia > Flavobacteriales > Flavobacteriaceae > DQTL01. The sequence goes on along the minus strand of JAUVOS010000221.1, from coordinate 1,673 downwards.
CTAGTTTTTTCATATTTTATTAAATTTAAATTAAAAAATTGTGTATCACTTAATTGAAAAAGTGGAATGAGAAATAAATCATAAAGGTATAAAAAATTATGTTAAGCATTCTGAATAGGCTTATTTTTTTCTAAAATAGATCACAATAGGAACACCGTTAAAATTAAATTCTTTTCGTAATTGATTTTCAATAAAGCGCTTATAGGGATCTTTGACATATTGCGGTAAATTGGCAAAGAAGGCAAATTGAGGTGTGGGCGTAGGTAGTTGTGTGCAAAATTTAATTTTTACAAATTTACCTTTTAAAGCCGGAGGAGAGTTACTTTTTATAATAGGCAATAAAACATCATTCAGTTTTTTAGTTGGAACCCGGTTTTTACGATTTTCAAAAATTTCAACAGCGGTTTCAATAGCTTTAAAAATTCGTTGTTTGGTTAACGCTGAGATAAATAAAATGGGAACATCTGTAAAAGGAGCGGTTTCCTTACGAATATTTGCTTCAAAATCTCTTAAAGTATTTGTTTCTTTATCTATTAAATCCCATTTGTTTACTAGAATAACAATTCCTTTTTTGTTTTTTTCTGCTAGCCAAAATATATTTTTGTCTTGTCCTTCAAAACCTCGGGTAGCGTCAACTAGTAATAATATTACATCTGAATGTTCAATTGCGCGTACAGCTCGCATTACTGAATAAAACTCAAGGTCTTCCTTAACTTTAGATTTTTTTCGAATTCCTGCCGTATCGACTAGATTAAATTCAAAACCAAAACGATTGTATTTGGTATCTATAGAATCTCGTGTTGTTCCTGCTATATCGGTAACAATATTCCGTTCTTTTCCGACTAGGGCATTGATAAAAGATGATTTTCCGGCATTTGGCCGCCCTACCACGGCAAAACGAGGTAAGTCATCTGCGACTTCTCCAGTATCTTCTGGTATTTCCGCAACAACAGCATCTAATAATTCGCCAGTTCCACTACCATTAATTGAGGATATAGCGTAATATTCTCCTAAACCGAGAGAATAAAACTCCATGGCATCATTTTGTCGCATCGAATTATCAACTTTATTAACTGCTACAAAAACGGGTTTTTTAATTTTGCGAAGTATTTCGGCAACCCTTGTATCCGTAGGTGTAATACCTGTTTCAACATCGACAACAAAAATGATTATATCGGCTTCATCAATTGCCAATTGTACTTGTTTGCGAATTTCTTCTTCAAAAACATCATCAGAACCCACTTCATAACCACCGGTGTCAATCAATGAGAAATTCTTTCCATTCCAATCACTTTTTCCGTAATGTCTATCACGTGTAACACCACTTACTGCATCGACAATGGCATCACGACGTTGCACCATTCGGTTAAAAAGTGTTGATTTCCCTACATTGGGTCTTCCTACTATGGCTACTATACTGTTCATTAACTGTTTTTAAATTTTGTGGCAAAGATAAGATAAATGTGGAATTTAGTATTTAGTATTGAGATATTAGTATTGAGATATTGTAACTACTCAGCCATATTTATCTCATGCAAAGGCGTAAGGCGCTATGAAAAACGCAATCTCTTTCCTTTTTTTAGAAAATAGGATCAAGAGAACGCAAAGCATTCATAAAACTTGTGTCCTTATCTGCCTTTAGGTTTGTGAAAAACAAGAGTAAGAAACCCTGT
>JAUVOS010000126.1 GCA_030599055.1 Lutibacter sp. | reverse complement strand
TCCTCAATCTCTAGGAACTCCAGAATTAGGTGATACTGGACCCGGAGCTGATGCACATATGCTACGTGCCTGTGATGTACAAAGAAATGGTGAAAGAGGTAACAAATTATTTAAAGATGGATCCGGAAACTCACATACAATAGATTCAAATTCTTGGTATGCCGGTGATGAATGGAAAGGGGACATGGCTCGTATTATGATGTATATGTATTTACGCTATGGCAACCAATGCCAACCCGATAACGTGGGTTACGGAACTCCAGTTGCAAATGATGCCTATATGATTGATTTATTTTTAGATTGGAATGCTGAAGATCCAGTTTCGGAGTATGAGGAATACAGAAATACTTATATGGAAAACACTTCTAATACTTACGGACAAGGAAATAGAAACCCTTTTATTGATAATCCTTATCTGGCAACGCGTATTTGGGGTGGACAAGAAGCGGAAGATATTTGGGGTATATATATAGGTGTTGATGAAATAGAATTGAATAACTCATTTATTATCTATCCAAACCCTACGGGCAAGACAGTATTTATTAAATCTAATACAGATATTAAAATTAACAAAATTTCAATTCATACTGTTACGGGTGAACTTGTCAAAACTATTGATGAATTTTCATCTCAATATATAGATCTACAAGATATTACGGAAGGTCTCTATTTTTTAAACCTCCATACAACTCAAGGAATTCTTACTAAAAAGATAGTTCTCACTAAAAACTAACTAATTTAGTGTACTTTTTTTTAACTTTTTTGCACATATAATATCTTAAAGTATTTTTCGTTAATATTAATATAAAACACTCGCGTATTTTGAGTGTTTTTTGCGTATAATGAAAATTTGCGTATTTTAAAAATTAATATATCTTTGCAGCCGCAATCGAAAATCGATAAAGATGAATAAGTTATTATTAACTGTTTTTATTTCTTTACTATTTATAGTAATAACCGCTTTTAGTTATTTAAAAGAAGAAGAGAGAAGCGCCTATATTCAGCAACCTGATGTAGCTTTTACTGTACCGGTGAATGTAACTGATGACGCTATTCATATACCGAGTTATGGCAAAACCTATCTCGGCTTTAAAGAAGCCATTGGTTTTAAAGAATCACAAGGCAGATATCATATTGTAAACACTTTAGGATATCTTGGAAAGTACCAATTCGGGAAATCGACCTTATCTACATTACGTATTCATAATATCGACTATTTTTTATACAGTACCGAATTACAAGAAAAGGCCTTTAAAGCCAATTGTAGTTACAACAAATGGTTACTACAAGACGAGATTAATCAATATTCGGGTATAACTGTAAAAGATATTTACATTACTGAGTCAGGTATTCTTGCGGCAGCACATTTAGCCGGCGCCGGAAGTGTAAAACGTTATTTACGTTCAAAAGGTAACGGTAAAAGAATCATTGATGCATACGGTACAGGCATCGAACAATATTTCGTGAAATTTGCAAACTACGATCTTTCATCAATAAAAGCTACAAAGTATCCAACTTTGTAATTCCATCTTTACATAAATATTTTATGACCTGTGTATAATAAATACAGTAGGTCTTTTATGTAAATTAATCGATTGATTCTTCCAATATTCTACGGACATTGTTTTTATATATTCTGTTTTTAAACTAATATCCATCGCAACACAAAGCTGTGTCATCGGTTTTAATACACCAAGTAAACTTGCAAACATTTTTTCATTTCTGTAGGGTGTTTCAATAAATATTTGCGATTGATTATTTTTTTTTGATAAACTTTCTAAGTGTTTAATCGCGAGTTTTCGTTCGTTTTTATCAATGGGTAAATAACCATTAAAGGCAAAATTTTGCCCATTTAAACCTGAAGCCATCATTGCCATGAGTATGGAAGATGGTCCCACCAATGGAACTACTTGTAATTTTAATTGATGTGCTTGTTTTACAATAGAAGCTCCAGGATCAGCAATAGCGGGCACTCCTGCTTCAGAGATTATGCCTAAGCTAATTCCACTTAAACAAATATCTAAGTAAGCGCTGCTTTCATGCTCTTTCGTGTATTTATCTAACAACAGAATTTCTAACGATTCTTGAGATTTTTTAGGACTTATTTTTTTTATAAAGCGTCTGGCCGATTTTTCATTCTCAACGATAAAATAGTCTAAGTCTTCTATGATTTTTTTTATTGAAAGTGGTAATACCTCTAAAGGTTCATTGTCACCCAATGTAGTAGGAATTAAATATATTTTCCCAAATTCTGTCATGTCTTATTTAAGATTTTGTAGAATGGAATCACAAGCTTCATCTAACATTTTATAGACATTTCGAAAGGCAAAAATCGAATCATAATAAGGATCGGGAACATCTAAATTTTCATCAGAGAAAACTTCATTTAAGATGAGTTTGACCTTTTCCTTCGCTTCATTTGATGGTGCTTTTTCAATAATTTTTTTATAAACAAACTTATCCATTGCATAGATAATGTTATAATCATCAAAATCAGTTAGTTGAAATTTTCTTGCTCTTTGATTTGTTATGTCAACTAAATTTTCCTCCGCAACTTGAATAGAACGTTCATCGGGTAATTCTCCCACATGATAACTTTCCATTCCTGCCGAATCGACTTGAATTTTTGAAGTCTCTGCTTTAAATTGTAATATACCTTCGGCCAGCGGGGAACGACAGATATTACCCAAACAGACCATCAATATCTTGGTCATAATTTAAATTTATTGGAAAGTTAACTTTTGTCTCAATTCCTCTACATATTTGCGAAATTGTTTATCAGTTTCTGATAGATTATCAACTGTTTTACAAGCGTGCAGAACTGTAGCATGATCTCGTTTTCCTATTTGTGAACCAATACTTGCTAAAGAAGCTTTTGTCATGCGTTTAGAAAAATACATTGCTAATTGTCTTGCTTGTACTATATGACGTTTTCGTGTTTTTGATTGTAAGGTAGCCACATCCATATCAAAGTATTTCGATACCACTTTTTGGATGAGTTCAATAGAGACTTCACGTTTTGTGTTTTTTACGAATTTATCTACGATTTGCCGGGTTAAAGCCAATGAAAACTCCTTTTTATTAAAAGAAGCTTGTGCAATTAGTGAAACTAAAACACCTTCTAATTCCCTGACATTGGTTTTTATATGTTTTGCGATATAAGCAATAACCTCATTTGGCATATCAACTCCATCACGGAATAATTTTCGTTCTAAAATTGACACACGTGTTTCAAAATCGGGAGACTGTAATTCAGCTGATAAACCCCATTTAAAACGTGACAACAAGCGTTGCTCGATATCTTGCATATCAACAGGTGCTTTATCAGAAGTCAATACTACTTGTTTTCCATTTTGGTGCAAGTGGTTAAATATATGGAAAAATACATCTTGAGTTCCTGATTTTCCGGCTAAAAACTGAACATCGTCAACAATGATTACATCTATCATTTGATAAAAATGAATGAAATCATTACGGGTGTTGTTTTTTACTGACTCAATATACTGCTGTGTAAACTTTTCTGAGGAAATGTATAAAACCGCTTTTTCAGGGTATTTACCTTTAATCTCTACACCTATTGCGTGCGCTAAATGTGTTTTACCTAGCCCAACTCCACCGTAAATGAGTAATGGATTAAAAGAAGTGCCTCCGGGTTTGTTTGCAACAGCAATTCCAGCAGAACGTGCCAATCGATTAGAGTCACCTTCAATAAAGTTATCAAAACTATAATTTGGATTCAGTTGTGATTCAATCTTAATTTTTTGAATTCCAGGTATCACAAACGGATTGTGTAACTCTCGTTTGTCAATGCCCAAAGGAACTGTAACTCCTTGTTGATTAATAGGGTTTCTATTCGAACTTGGAAACTTAACAGTATGTGGATTATTACTACTGTAAGTATTCTCCATTTTTACATCATAAATCAACTTAGCATCACTACCCAATTGCTTTATTAAACTAGCTCTTAATAATTTGATATAATGTTCTTCTAACCACTCATAGAAAAATTTACTTGGAACTTGTATGATTAATGCATCTGCATTTAAACTAACAGGAACAATCGGCTCAAACCAAGTTTTGTACGCTTGCGGTTTTATGTTGTCTTTTATAAATAACAGACAAGTGTTCCAGACTGTTGTTGCAGTTTTTGTCATTTAAGTAGACTAATTAATGGTTTGTTTTTAATGAAATATTCACCTTTTAGGGTGCCCCGTTTGGTGGTACAAATATGTAAACAAATTAGCTAATAAAAAAATGAATCTACTATTGATTTATAATTATTTTTTTCGTATTATTCTAGCGCTTTTCAAAAAGTGACAAATATCATTTATTTTATGCAAAAAAACAAGACTACTATTAGAGTGCGATATGGCGAAACAGATCAAATGGGATATGTCTATCACGGAAATTATGCAACCTATTTTGAAATAGGAAGATTAGACTGGTTACAAAAACTAGGTATTTCCTACAAGGAAATGGAGCAGAACGGAATCATGCTACCGGTCTATAGCCTCAATGTAAGATATATACAATCAGCCTTTTATGACGATATTCTTACAATAACAACACGTGTAAAAACCATTCCTTCTGTGAGAATAGAATTCACTTACGAAATACACAATCAAAAAGACACATTAATAAGCACAGGTGAAACTACTTTAGTTTTTATAAATATGAAAACAAAGAAACCCATAAAATGCCCTGAGTATATATTAAATAAATTTAAACAATAAGTTGCATTTTTATATTCTAGAAAAAGTTGTAAAACCAATTTGTACATCCTACTTATATATACAATCATTTTCTCATTATAATCAATTACTTTTGCTCCATGCGAATTGATATTATTACAGTTGTCCCCGAATTATTACAAAGTCCTTTTGAACATTCAATTATAAAAAGGGCTAAAGAAAAAGCTTTGGTAGAAATCCATATTCATAATTTAAGAGATTACACTAATAATAAATACCGTCAAGTTGATGATTATCAATTTGGTGGCGGAGCCGGCATGGTCTTGCAAATAGAGCCCATAGATAAATGTATTTCAAAATTAAAGTCTGAAAGAAACTATGACGAAATAATTTATGTTACACCTGATGCACCTCTGCTAACTCAAAGTGTTTCAAATAAACTTTCATTAAAAGAAAATATCATTATTTTAACAGGACATTATAAAGGAGTAGATCATCGTGTTCGGGAATTATTGATTACCAAAGAAATTTCTATCGGTGACTACGTACTTAGTGGCGGAGAATTAGCTGCTGCTGTGTTATGTGACAGTATTATTAGATTAATTCCGGGCGTTATTGGAGATGAAACTTCTGCGCTTACCGATTCTTTTCAAGATGACTTATTATCGCCACCTGTTTACACGCGTCCAGCAAACTATAAAGGACTTGATGTCCCAGCAGTATTATTGTCTGGGAATTTTTCAAAAATTGATGAATGGCGTCATGAACAAGCACTAAAAAGAACAAAAGATATTCGTCCGGATTTGCTATAATAAAAACATGACTATCGTTTTTCTTGGCTCTTGATAAAATAGAACGCTGATGACGCAGATTTTACTGATTTTCGCTGACGTGAATACTGTTTTTTGTTTTATAAACTAAAAACGGTTAACGTTATTTAGGCATTGACAACTGAGAAATAAAAACTGAGAACTGAATCCTCCACCTAATTCTAGCCTAGAATATTCCATTTTTTTTACCTAGAAACACAAAAGAAAAAAAATCAAATAAGCCTTGCAGTAAATAAAACATATTGTATCTTTGCACCTCGTTTTACGCACCTTGTTATTTTAAGGTGACAAAATATTTTAAAAATCTGTCCTCCGACAAGGTAGGCATTAAAATCAATAGGTAATGAAAAGAACCTTTCAACCATCTAGAAAGAAAAGAAAAAACAAACACGGGTTTAGAGAGCGTATGTCCACTAAAGAGGGAAGAAAGATCTTAGCTAGAAGACGTGCTAAAGGCAGGTCAAAACTTAGTGTTTCATCAGAGCCAAGACCTAAAAAAGACTAATAACAGTCTAAATAAATAGCATCATAAAACGCCCACAAATACTTGTCGGCGTTTTTTTTTATATAATAAAGATGAATTCTAACACTTCCAATAAGAAAACACTAGTTCTAGGAGTTTCTCTTAAACCAGATAGATACTCCAATAGAGTCATTCATCGTTTATCAGATAAAAATATTCCCACAATAGGCATTGGACTAAAAAAAGGGAAAGTTGCTGCTATAGAAATCTATCAAGAGCGTAAAACTTTCAGAGACATCCACACACTCAGCCTTTATATAAACCCCAAGAGCCAAAAGGATTACTACGATTATATTCTATCATTAAAACCAAAGCGAGTCATTTTCAATCCAGGTACTGAAAACACAGAGTTAATGTCAATTCTTGATGCGAAAAATATTGAATATAAAATTGCTTGCACGTTGACACTATTAGCCTTAAATCAATACTAGTTTTAGTAAAATTATAACATTAATTATATAATTACCTAATCCTGATACGATAGAATATCTTAACTTTGAGGCTTATTTATAAATACTATTTTCATGAAAAACATTAAACTTTTATTCGTATTATTTCTTTTTATATCACAAATATCATTTGCTCAAGAAGGTATGTGGATGCCCAATCTACTTTCTCAAAATGAAAAAGACATGCAAGACATGGGCATGCAAATGAGTATTGAAGATATTTACAACCTCAAAGATTCAAGTATTAAAGATGCTATTGCCATTTTTGGTAGAGGTTGTACTTCAGAAATTGTGTCACCTAAAGGCTTACTTTTCACAAATCATCATTGTGGATTTAATTCTATACAATCCTTATCAAGTATGGAAAACAATTATTTACGTGATGGTTTTTGGGCAAAATCTTTTGCCGATGAAATTCCCTCAGAAGGTTTAAAAGCTACCATTATAAATAGTATAACCGATGTAACCAATCAAGTACTTGCGGGACTTGACAAACAAATGGGAATGACAGACAAACAATCTCTTGTAAGTAAAAATATTAGAAAAATAGAAAAAGAAGCTCAAAAAGAAGCCTACCAAACGGCACGTGTAAAGAGTTTTTACAACGGAAACCAGTTTTTCTTAATCATACATACTACATATAAAGATGTACGATTGGTCGGTACACCACCGCAGAGTATCGGTAAATTTGGCTCAGATACCGATAACTGGATGTGGCCACGGC
>JAUVOS010000143.1 GCA_030599055.1 Lutibacter sp. | reverse complement strand
TGTACAACAAAGAGATAATACCTCGTTTCAATAAACTTTATGAAAAGTTAAGCAAAGTACGACAAAAAAAACTGTAAAAATCAAGAAGCTTAAACAACATCTTGTATTAAAAAAACCAAAGTTTTATAGACATAAAAAGAACCACAACAATCAAAAACAACCGTATTACTTTATCTCCTTTTTTTACTGACCATCGGCTGGCAAACCAAGCACCGGTAGCACCACCTAAAGCGAGAAACAAACCATATTGCCAGTTTACCTTGCCGTAATAAGCAAAAGTAGCCAAAGCACTCAGCGTATAAATTAAAACGACCACAGTTTTTGTAGCATTACTTTTTAATAAACTAAATTTATTAATACTATTAAGTGCTAACAAGATAAGAAAACCTGTTCCTGCTTGTATAAATCCACCGTAAATGCCAATAAAAAAGAATACAACACTACTTAACCAAAGATGCTTTTTATCGAGTCTTTCAGGAATTAAACCAACATCTTTAGGCCTTTTAATAATAAATATAACTACAATAAGCATCACTATTGCTAGTATCTTATTGAAAACATCTCCTTTAATGTCAATCGCCAATTTTGCACCTATTATAGCACCAATTAGGGCAGAAATTCCGAAATAAATACTAAATGGATAGGTAGTGTAACCTTTGCTTTTATAGCCTGCTGCACCAAAAATATTTTGAATAAATATGGCTATTCGATTCGTGCCATTTGCTATATTTGGAGGTAATCCTAAAAAAATTAATAAAGGCAAAGTCAAAAGTGAGCCACCACCTGCTAATGTATTGATGATGCCCGCGATAAACCCAATAAGTATAAGATAAAGAAAATCCAAGTTGAAGCTTATTTTAATGCAAAGTTATACTTTTTAATTGTTGTATAAAATTGCTTAATTTTGTGGTGCTAATCAGTATATTATTATTCATGCGTTTATTCTATATAAAATCAATTATTTTATTTTTTATACATTCGATACTTGTAGCGCAATCAGCTCCGATAACGATTGATGGAGTTTACGATGATTGGAACCCTAGTCTAGTAACTTTCACCGATATTACAGAGTCAATATCTGGTATTGATTTACTAAAAATGCAAGTTAGTAATGATGAAAACTTTTTGTTTATAAGAATTACAACGGATACAGAATTTGATCTTACTTCCGATCTTATAGCACAACAACTGATGTTGTATATTGATACAGATAACAACCCTGCGACAGGCTATCAAATTCAAAATGGCTATGGTTCTGAATTGGGTATTAATTTTCAAGATCGTTTTGCGCATTACAATGTTTCTCCCAATTCTGAAGTTAGTTTTTCTGATATACAAATGCGTCCGGCGCCTACTGTATCTTCCAATGAATTTGAAATAGCAATAGGACGTAATGTGTTGCCTGATGGCATCAATCCTCTTTTTACTTCATCGACTATTAGAATTTTGTTTAAAGAATTAAACGATTCGGATAGTATGCCAAATAATGGTGAGGTATTTTACTATACGTTTGATGAAACTCCTGTTACACCTCTTGTTCCAACGGATTTTAACAAGGAAAATGAAAATTTTATAAGAATTGTGGCATACAACACCTTGTTTAATGGATTAATAGATCCGAATAGAGTAGCTCATTTTGAAAAGATAGTTACCCTGCTGAATCCAGACATTATCGGATTTTCAGAATGTGGCGATACAAATCCCTATGATGTAAAAGCATTATTAGACGATTGGATTCCCCTAGGAAATTCTGATGGATGGTATGTTGTTAATGATTATTCAGGAGACTTAATTACACTTTCGCGTTGGCCAATACTTCAATATTGGCAATCTTTATACCGCCAATTGCCAGTGCTAATTGATTTGCCAGTGAACTACAATACAGATTTATTAATTACCAACTCACATCTTAGATGTTGTAGTGCAAATTATGAAAGACAAGAACAAGTTGATGATTATGTTGCATTTATGTTAGATGCACGTACGCAAGGAGGCGAGATTAGCTTACCCGAAAATACACCATTTGTATATGTCGGAGATTTAAATTTAGTAGGATATGCACAGCAATTGACAACTTTAATAACAGGTGACATTCAGAATACAAATACGTATGGACAAGGTGCATCCTACGACTGGGATGATAGCGATATAACAGATCAAATATGTCGTCAATCAGACAAAAGAATGACATATACATGGAGAAGTGATGGAAGCTCGTATCCTCCAGGAAGGCTTGACTACATTCTTTTTTCGGATTCAGTGATGCATGCAGAAAAATCTTTTACAATTCAAACAGAGGTTATGCCTACAGATCGACTTCAACTTTATGGATTTAGTCAATACGAAACGAGTAGTGCTTCTGATCATTTTCCAGTCATAACAGATTTTTCAATTAATGCAGCAGTTGGTATTTCTGAAGTGGAGATTAAAAAAAGTTTAATATATCCCAATCCTGCAAAAGAAAAGTTATTTGTACGATTTGAAAGTCTTGGGTTTTACTCAATTTCATTGTATGATTCTTATGGCTCTCTTGTTCTTAGAAAAGAAGGTTTATTTCAATCTAAAGAGATAGAAATTTCATCTATTTCCTCAGGATTTTATTTTTTGTCTATCACAGACGCAAAAGGAAACCAAGAATGGCATAAGATTTTAAAACGCTAAGTAGGGTCAACGCATGAAGAGGTTCTAGTTTAGAATAGGAATGATTTCAAACTCTAAGACTTTTGAAACTTAACCGCAAGGGGCGCTAGGTTTTACGCAATGCTTAGCGGCCTTTGCGTAAGTCTTTTGCGTTTGCGGTTAGAAAATGATTTATAATCAATCTAATATTTTTAATATTCTATTAAAGTATCAACGCTACTATAAACTAGAGCCCATGTAGATTTTAAGTAATTGTATATTAGTTATTTACATTTATCACTAATCCTTTGTGGTTCCTTTGTGTCTTCTTTGAAAAACTTAGTGGAACAGCTATAGCACAAAGAATCATAGAGAATTACACAAAATATCTAAAAGATAAATAAACCATGTTTATTTTAACATGCGTTGACCCTGAAACGCTAAGACTTTATAATTCTAAATTCCAATAATTCTATTATCTTTACACAGTAGAATTGTTATGAATAAAAATTGCTCCAAAAATGAGTTTTTTTAATACGTATGAACGTAAAGGCGTTCTTTTTTTATTATTACTAATTGTAGTGATACAATTGTTGTATTTTTTTGTTGATTTTTCTCCAAAACAAGAAATTAGTCTAGAATCAGTTGATGTTCTTAGTTTTCAAAAAGAAATTGATTCTTTAAAACTCCTAGAAATCGAAAGGAGAAAGCCTAAGATTTATCCATTTAATCCTAGTTTTATAACTGATTACAAGGGGTATAAATTAGGAATGAATACTGAGGAGATTGATAGGTTATTGGCATATCGCAAAACAGGAAAGTACATTAATTCAGTAAAAGAATTTCAAAAAGTTACTAAGATAAGTGATAGTTTATTAGGAGTGATAAGTCCGTATTTTAAATTCCCTGATTGGGTTACAAATAAGAATAAAAAAAAGGATTACTCTAGTAAAAATTCAGGCGATATCTATAAAGCTTATAAAACTAACACAACAAAATTTACAGGGCCAAAAGTTGACATAAATAATGCCTCAGCTGAGCAGTTACAACAAGTAAGAGGAGTTGGCGTTAAATTAGCGGGTCGCATTATAAAATATAGAAGTGTATTACAAGGCTATTCTTTTATGGATCAACTCTATGAAGTTTGGTATCTAGATAAAGAAGTTGCCGATAAGGTAATGGAGCGTTTTTCAGTAATACAAAAGCCGAGCATCAAACAGGTTAATGTAAATACAGCGAGCTTTAAGGAAGTACTTCATCTGCCTTATATTGATTATGAATTGACCAAAAAAATATTTTCTTATAGAGATGAAATGGCAGAAATTCAATCTTTAGATGAACTCAAAAAAATTGATAGCTTTCCCGTCGATAAATTTGATAGAATTAGCTTATATTTGAAAGCTGAATAATATAGTATGTAGTTCGCATTTATTTGCTGAATACTTAAATTTACATACTTAGTGTCCTTCGGAAAACTCTAATATTTTGAGTGCTTAGTCAGAAAATGTTGAGTTTGAGGCTCGCGAAGTATTGAAAATAAGGAGCTTACTTTTGTAAATGATTGTTTTCAATACGAGCGTAACGAAAAAATCGACGTTTTCTGACTAAGGACTACTTATCTACTGAAATTAAAACAATGAACTACGAAATTACAGAAACGCAGCAAATGATAACAGCTGCAATACGAGATTTTGCTAAAAGGGAAATAAGACCTTATATGATGGATTGGGATGAAACCCAGTTTTTCCCCATCGATTTATTTAAAAAACTCGGAGATTTGGGTCTTATGGGAGTTTTAGTCCCAGAAAAATATGGAGGATCGGGTTTAAATTATCATGATTATATCCGTATTGTTGAAGAAATCTCTAAAGTAGATTCTTCAATAGGATTGTCCGTAGCAGCTCATAATTCATTATGTACAAATCATATTTTGGAATTTGCAAGTGAAGAGCAAAAGCAAAAATATTTACCAAAATTAGCTTCAGGAGAATGGATAGGAGCGTGGGGTTTGACCGAACATAATACAGGATCAGATGCTGGTAATATGTCAACTACAGCTAAAAAAGAGGGCGATTATTATGTCTTAAATGGTGCGAAAAATTTTATAACGCATGCAAAATCAGCTCATGTTGCTGTTGTTTTAGCAAGAACTGGTGAAAAAGGTGATAGAAGAAATGCCACTGCATTTATCATTGAAAAAGGAACAGAAGGTTTTACTTCTGGAAAAAAAGAAAATAAATTGGGAATGCGAGCTTCTGAAACTGCGGAACAGGTTTTTAATAATTGCCGTATTCACAAAGATCAGGTAATCGGTGAAGTAGGAGATGGCTTTGTACAAGCGCTTAAAGTTTTGGATGGCGGTCGTATTTCAATAGGTTCCTTAGCCTTAGGTATTGCTAAAGGCTCATTAGAAGCTTCTATTAAATATGCTAAAGAAAGAGAGCAATTTGGAAAACCCATTGCAAAATTTCAAGCAATTTCTTTTAAATTAGCAGATATGGCTACTGAAATTGAAGCTTCTGAGTTATTGTTACACAAAGCAGCATCTCTTAAAAATAAAGGAGAACGTATGACTAAAATAGGGGCAATGGCTAAAATGTATGCGTCAGAAGTTGGTGTAAAAGTAGCTACTGAAGCCATACAGATTCACGGAGGTTATGGATACACAAAAGATTTTCCGGTAGAAAAGTTCTATCGTGATGCGAAGTTAAATACAATTGGTGAAGGCACTACAGAAATTCAAAAATTAGTGATAGCACGAGAGATTTTAAAAGATTAAAAGAGTCTATTCATTATTATAAAATATCTAAATAATTATTATTAAAACGTTCAACTTTAAGAACTTTTAACTTTACATACTCTTAACTTTATAAACTTATATATATGGATTTTAGTTTGACAGAAGAACATATAATGATACGCGATGCAGCTCGTGATTTTGCTCAAACAGAATTGTTGCCGGGAGTTATTGAACGCGACGAAAAAGAAGAGTTCCCAACTGAACAAGTAAAGAGGATGGGCGAATTAGGATTTATGGGTATGATGGTAGATCCAAAATATGGAGGTGGCGGCATGGATGCTATTTCTTATGTATTGGCTATGGAAGAAATTTCAAAAATCGATGCCTCAGCATCGGTAATCATGTCTGTTAATAATTCACTAGTTTGTTGGGGTCTCGAAACCTACGGAACCCAAGAACAAAAACAAAAATACTTAACAAAGTTGGCTACTGGTGAAATCATAGGTTCCTTTGCGTTAAGTGAACCCGAAGCAGGTAGTGATGCGACGAAACAACGAACTATTGCGGAAGACAAAGGAGATTACTATCTTATAAATGGAACAAAGAATTGGATTACAAATGGAAGAACAGCAGGTATCCACTTGGTAATTGCACATACACATCCTGAAAAAGGACATCACGGCATTAATGCTTTTATTGTAGAAAAAGGAACAGAAGGCCTTGTAGTAGGACCCAAAGAACGCAAATTAGGAATTCGTGGTTCTGACACACATTCATTACTTTTTACGGATGTAAAAGTGTCTAAAGAGAATAGAATTGGTGAAGATGGTTTTGGATTTACATTTGCGATGAAAGTTTTGTCAGGAGGTCGTATTGGTATTGCATCTCAAGCCCTTGGAATTGCTTCTGGTGCTTATGAAAGAGCCTTGCAATATTCTAAAGAACGTAAGGCATTTGGAAAAGAGATTAGCAGACATCAAGCTATAGCTTTTAAGCTTGCAGACATGAAAACAAAAATTGAAGCAGCTCGGCATTTGTGTATGAAAGCTGCTTGGGATAAAGATCAGCATAATAATTATGATTTATCTAGTGCAATAGCTAAATATTTTGCAGCTGAAATGGCCAGGTGGGTTACGACTGAAGCCGTGCAAATACACGGAGGATATGGCTATGTAAAAGAATATCATGTGGAACGCATGATGCGCGATGCAAAAATTACACAGATTTATGAAGGTACTTCTGAAATTCAACAAATAGTAATTTCTAGATCGATTTTAAAAGATTAATGTATTTTGAATACTAAAAAAAGGCTGAAAGTCATAGAAAAACTTTCAGCCTTTTTTTATTTAATACTTTATTTACTCTTCCTCACATTTGTCACTAAAATG
>JAUVOS010000014.1 GCA_030599055.1 Lutibacter sp. | reverse complement strand
ATATTATTGTCATTATCAATTGAAAGTGTCGGGTATTCAGATGCGCCATAAGAATTACTAATATTTGTATAATCTGTTCCCCATCCTTCGGTAGTTGTATATTTATTGTACCATATTTCAGCGTTAGGAGTTGATGTAAAACCTGCTCTTTGCCATACGCAATGTATGTTATTGTCAGAGTCAATTGCAATTACAGGTCGTGAAATGGCAGCGACATAATTAACATCACTATACACGTTATTTGCATTGCCCCATACGCCATTGTTGTACACTCTGTGCAGTATGTCATACGCATTTGTTCCTCCATTTTTATAAACCAGATGTATCTTGTTGTCATTATCAACGGCTAGTGATGGATTTCGACCTACCGCATCAACAAGAATTGGAGGTGTTGTCCAAGTGTTTCCATTATCGTTAGAAAATGAATAATAAATTCCATTGTTGTAATAGGCTACATGCAAGTTCCCGTTGTGATCTTCGACAATTAGCCTTGCATTATTTCTTTCAGTTGCAGTAGATTGAGTACTTTCTGCAATTGGACTCTGTCCATAAATAAGTCCGTTGTAAATAAGTAAAGTTATTAATAGATATTTCATGAGTATGTGTTTTATATTTGTTGTAAATACGTGTAAACTGCTTTTTTAGTAATATGGAGTTTGTACAAATGATTTCAGATTTATCCGAGAAAATCGAAATTCATGATAAAAATATCTTTTATCGAATAAAAAGATTACTAAAAAGGTATTTGAATTGAAATACTATTGCTTATCCTCACCAAAATTTCTGGAAAGAATATGATATAATAAAACTCTAGTTTTTTTTAGGTTAAGTTTCATTGTTTATATCTTATAACCTATTTCTGTATGTAATACCAATTAAACACCAAAACACCCGATAATTTCTTTATCTTTTTCCGTTTTACTTCACTTAAAATTCTAACCATAGCTATGGCTATGCTTATAATTTGAATATTGTAAAATAAAAAAATATTTTGAAATTATACAGGGCATTTTGAAATTTAATTGGTATAAAATAGAAATAAGCTCTTATAAAAAAATAAAAGTACGATATCTTATTGTGATAACAAAAAAACGAATAAATAGGTTGTAAAAAAGCCAAACAAGACTTCTTATTTGGCTGTGTTTGACTTGTTAAATATATTATTACCCACTAAGTGCATCTGCACCACCGACAATTTCTAAAATTTCAGCGGTAATAGCAGCTTGACGTGCTTTGTTGTAGGTAAGTGTTAGCTCGTCTTTGAGTTCTCCTGCATTATCAGTTGCTTTATGCATAGCTGTCATACGAGCTCCGTGTTCAGCGGCATAAGAATCTCTTATTGCTTTAAACAATTGCATTTTTAATGATTTAGGAATCAATTCTTCAATAATTCGTTCTTTCGATGGCTCAAAAATATAATCGGTATTTGTAGTTTTTTCAGAAGTTGAAGACGCAATAGGTAAAAACTGTTCGAGTGTGGGAATTTGCGTTCCGGCATTTTTAAAACGGTTGTAAACGATATCAATTTTATCAAAATTTCCATCTGCATAAGCGTTCATAATTGACTGAGCGATGTCAGCAGCATTTGCAAAGTTAAGATCATCAAAAATTTCGTTATTACTAGAATAGATATTTTGTTTTTTCACTAAAATATCATTTCCTTTTTTTCCTATAGCGAATATACTCACTTCTTCATTTGTGTATTTCTCCTTGATAAGTGCTTGCGTTTTTTTGATAATATTAGAATTAAAGGCACCACACAAACCTCTATTAGAGGTAATGGCAACTAACAAAACTTTTTTAATATCTCTTTTAGTAGCATAAACACTTCCCGCATCACCGTCTAAAGTGGCACTTAGATTTTGCAACAATTCAGTTAATTTATTGGCATAAGGGCGCAAATTTGTTATGGCATCCTGTGCTTTTTTAAGTTTAGCTGCCGATACCATTTTCATGGCACTAGTAATCTTCATCGTTGATCCGATGGAGGCTATTCTGTTACGTATTTCTTTAAGGTTTGCCATTCTATTAATTTAGAATTCAGAATTCAGAATTTAGAATTATTTGTCTCGAAAACAATTCGTAATTCGTTTTTTCTTTAATTAATTATTTCTTTTAGTTGAATTTATAATACTAACTAAAAGTCGTATTAATTCATCAATTTTCTTAAAGAGATTCTCATCTACTTCAATAATCTTTTTGTCTAAAATTTGAAACCAATATTCGGTTTCATCAGCTTCTTTTAGAGCAATTCCTAATTTATTTATAAAATCTTTCTTACTAACAGCTCTTTGTGCTTCTCTTACATTTGCTCCTATACTTGTACCACTTTTTACAACTTGACTTGCTAAATCGTAATGTCGATTTTTCTTTAATTCTTTATAAAAATCTAAAATGTCTAAAGCAAAATCAAAAGATTTTGATAAAAGCACATTTTCTTTTTTCATTGTTAGAATTATTTGTTAAGCATTTAAACACAAGAGTGAAAATTCTTAATTCTACATTCTGAATTCTGAATTCTGAATTCTGAATTCTGAATTCTGCATTAAAAGGTATCTACAATTTCTCCTGCTACTTTTGTTAGAATATCAACTGCTTCATCTGATAATTTCCCGGATTTTAAAGCATCTAAAGTGTCTTTATGTTTTGCATTTAACATCTCTAAATACTGATTTTCAAATTCTTTAACTTTATCTATGGGCACTTTTTTTAACAAGTTTTTACTACCTGCAAAAATAATAGCTATTTGGTCTCCTACATTAAAAGGAGTACTTAAATTTTGTTTTAAAATTTCTACATTACGTTTTCCTTTTTCAATCACACTTAGTGTTGCTGCATCTAAGTCGGAACCAAATTTGGCAAAAGCTTCCAATTCACGGTATTGTGCTTGGTCTAATTTTAGTGTCCCTGCCACTTTTTTCATTGATTTAACTTGGGCTGCACCACCTACTCGAGATACGGAAATACCTACGTTAATTGCCGGACGAACTCCTGAGTTAAACAAATCACCATCTAAGAAAATTTGTCCGTCTGTAATTGAAATTACATTGGTAGGAATATATGCGGAAACATCACCTGCTTGCGTTTCGATAATTGGCAAGGCTGTTAAAGAACCACCTCCTTTTACTTTTCCTTTTAACGAATCAGGAACATCGTTCATTTGTGAAGCAATAGTATCGTCGTTGATTACTTTACAAGCACGTTCTAATAAACGTGAGTGCAAGTAGAATACATCACCCGGATAGGCTTCACGTCCCGGTGGACGTCTCAATAGTAAGGAAACTTCACGATAGGCAACGGCTTGTTTTGATAAATCGTCATAAACAATTAGTGCAGGACGACCGGTATCACGGAAAAATTCTCCAATAGATGCGCCTGCCATAGGTGCATATACTTGCATGGGTGCAGGGTCAGATGCGTTGGCAGCTACGATTGTTGTATAAGCTAGTGCGCCTCTTTCTTCAAATAAATTTGTCAAAGCAGCAACTGTAGATGCTTTTTGTCCGATAGCAACATAAATACAATAAACAGGATTTCCTGCATCGTAAAACTCTTTTTGATTTAAAATAGTGTCAATCGCTACGGTAGATTTACCTGTTTGACGGTCACCAATAATCAATTCACGTTGTCCACGCCCAATGGGAATCATTGAATCAACAGCTTTAACACCTGTTTGTAAAGGTTCGCTTACAGGTTCTCTAAATATTACACTCGGAGCTTTACGCTCAATAGGCATTTCATATAATTCTCCTTGAATAGGACCTTTACCATCTATGGGATCTCCTAAAGTGTTTACAACACGACCGACGATTCCTTCCCCCACTTGAATAGAGGAAATACGATTGGTTCGTTTTACCACAGATCCTTCTTTAATATCGCCAGTTGGTCCTAAAAGTACTACACCTACATTGTCTTCTTCTAAATTTAGTACAATGGCTTCAATTCCATTTTCAAATTGAACTAATTCACCGTATTGTACGTTTGCTAAACCGTAAACACGTGCAATACCGTCACCGATTTCTAAGACCGTTCCTACTTCGTCTAAGGATTCTTTTCCTTCAAATCCTTTTAATTGCTGTTTTAAAATTGCTGATATTTCAGCGGGTTTAATTGCTGCCATTCTATTTTAAGTTAAAAGTTAAAAGTTAAAAGGTAAAAGTTGTTCACTCTGTTCTTTTGACTCTTTATTAATAGTTTAATAGTTTAAAGTTAAAAGCTGAAAGTTATAATGTTTTCCAATAGATGGGAACTTTACAAACTTTTCACTTTATGAACTTTCTACTCTTTTAATTCTCTTTTTAATTTTCCTAATTTGTTGAGTACACTCGCATCAATTTGCACATCGCCTACACGAAGTATAAAGCCGCCAATGATACTTTCATCAATAGTACTCTTTAAGTTAATTTCTTTGTTTTTAGCTAATTTTTTTGCTTTTGTTAAAATTTGTCTCCGCATTTCATCATCTAAAGGAATTGCAGTAGTGACATTTGCTTCAACCACGTTTTTTACTTTATGATACAGAATACCATATTGATTGGCAATAGTCTGAAATAAAGGCATCCTTTTATTGGTTGCCAATAAATCGATAAGATTGTTAGATAGTGCACTTATTTTTTTGTCAAAAACAGCAGTTAGGGCCTTTTTTTGGTTTGCTATTTTATAAATGGGACTACTTAAAAGCATTTCCAATTCACTATTCTCAGCAATTGTTTCTGCGATAAATTGCATGTCTTTATAGATGAGCTCTTCTTGTTTTTTCTCTAGAGCTAAATCTAGCAGTGCTTTTGCATATCTGTTTGCTGCTCTAATACTCATTAGTTAAGTTTTACGTCTTTTAATATTTTTTCAATAAGCGTAACTTGTTTTTCTTTGGAAGACAGCTCGTCTTTGACTAATTTTTCTGCGATACCAACTGATAGATCGGCTACTTGATTTTTTAAATCGGTAATGGCAGCTTGCTTTTCATTTTCAATTCCTTCTTTGGCTTTTGCAATAAGCTTGTCTGCTTCTAATTGTGCTTCACCTTTAGCTTCATCTATCATTTCTGTACGCATAGTACGTGCTTCTTTTAATAATTCTTCACGATCATTACGCGCTTCTTTTAGAATACGTTCATTGTCTGCTGTTAGGTTTTGCATTTCTTTACGAGCATCTTCAGCCGATTTTAGTGCATTTAGGATTCCTTCTTCACGCTCTTTTACTGCGTTAAGAATGGGTTTCCAAGCGAATTTTTTCAACAATAATAACAATAATAGAAACAGCAATATTTGCCAAAAAAACAAACCAAAAGAAAAATCGTTTAATAATTTATCCATAATTAATTGTATTTTTTTAATTATTTAATTAAAAATAACAGTTGCAAGCAACCCTTGCAACTGTTATTAAGTTTGTGTTAAACTGCGAATAATGCAGCAAAACCAATACCTTCAATAAGCGCTGCTGCAATTAGCATTGCTGTTTGAATCTTTCCGTAAGCCTCTGGCTGACGTGCAATAGCATCCATGGCAGAACCACCGATACGACCGATACCAATACCGGCACCTATTACTACTAAACCTGCTCCTACAATTGCGGGAATTTCCATAATTAAATATAATTAAAATTAAACATTCAAAATTAATGATCGTCGTGCTCTTCAACGGCAAAACCGAAATAAAGTGCAGACAACATGGTAAAAATATATGCCTGTAACAAGGCGACTAATATCTCAATTAAGGATATTGCAAAAGCTAACATAAACGTTAAGCTACTTCCTATCCAGTTGTGAAATACAAACATTAAACCTATTAAACTCATCAATACAATATGTCCTGCTGAAATATTGGCATACAGACGTATTAAAAGTGCAAAAGGTTTGATAAAGACACCTAACAATTCAATAGGTGCTAATATTATTTTCATTGGCCAAGGAACACCTGGCATCCAAAATATATGTTTCCAATATGTTTTTTTTCCTGAAAATTGTGTGATTAAAAAGGTAATAATCGCTAAAGCTGTGGTAATGGCAATATTTCCCGTTACATTAATCCCAAGTGGTGTGAGCCCGATTAAATTAAAAAACCAAACAAAAAAGAAAACAGTGAGTAAGTAATTCATATACTTAGCATAGTGTTTTTCACCAATATTTGGAATAGCAATATCATCGCGTATATAAAGTATGATAGGTTCTAAGAATCCTGCAATTCCCTTAGGAACTCCATTGTTTTTTTCATAAGATCTAGCGATACTAATAAACAGCCACAGCATAAGAACAGCCAAAATAATGATGCTTAAAACGCTTTTTGTAATCGAAAAATCAAGGGGTTTTGCATTGGTTGGATGATGGTGTTCGTCGTAGTTTATTGTTCCTGCAGCATCAACCTTGTAAATTTTATTGTGATATAACTTGTAGAAGCTTCCATTTACTTCTGCAAGTGTCTCACCGTGGTGAAATTTTGAGGATGAAAAAAATTTTAAACCATTGTCCCAAAGAATAACAGGCAATGAGAAACCATAATGCTTACCTTTTTCTGTGTCAGAAAGGAACACAAAGTCATGTGAATCTTTAAGGTGATGTTGAATATTTTCTTTGATTCTATCTTTTAGGCTTTTTTCTTCGTGCTGTTCAACATCGTGTTGCTCTTCAGTAGGTTCAGAATTATGCTGAGAATAGGCATTAACACAAAACAAAAGGAAAACAAAGGTATAAAGTATCTTTTTATGCATTCTATAACTGTAAAAACTCAATAAAAACCCTGCAAAGGTACTGTTTATAATTCACAAGTAAAAATTTATTTTTAAGAGATTTTATGAATGCATTTATAGCATATTTATACTCACAAAATAGATTGACTTAAGTGTTTTCCCTCTAAAGCTACACCTCATTTAAAACACTACTTAATTTTTTTGTTTCAAATAAAAGACAAAAAACATAGGGAATAAAAAACGTTGCAAATTCAAGGCTATCAATTTTTCCATCTGCTTTAAAAACTGGATAAAACCAAATAAAAAAGACGGCGAATTTCAGAAAACTGCCTGCCATAAATAAAAAACCAATATAGTTTTTTAGTTTATTGATATACTTGATAATTAGAATAATTATCACCAAAGCTAATACGAAATTTACGACATACGACGTAATTAACAATGAATAGTTTGTGGGTACATCCACAAGTTGGAGGATGAGTATGTGTCCCCCGAAAAGTATTAGAATACTTATAGTAAACTTCGCTGCAAAAGATAATAGCTGTTTATTCACTCTTGGTTTATTCTATTTAATTGTTTAATAATAATATATACAGCTATAAAAACAGAAAAAAGAGTTAATAAAATAGTAAAATAATTCTTTTCATTTGGATATTTTTCATCCAGTTTTTTTCCAAAAAAAGCTCCGAGATATATTGTTACTCCCATTTGAGCAGCAATTCCCATCAAAGTCAGATATTTAGGAAACTGATTTTTTTCTTTCTTGTTTGGTAGTATCATTTTTCAGTGCTTTTACACCTTTCATGTTACAAGTGGCGTTAAAAGTCGCTCCTGGTTCAACAGCTAGTTTTTCGATATGGACTTCGCCGTCAACGATTGAAGAAGATTTCAAGTTAAGTGTACTGGAACAAGTAAGTTTTCCTGATATTTTGCCTTCAATATCAGCATTGGCACATTCTATAGTGCCTTTAATGAAACCATTCTTTCCGACAATTAGTCGTCCTGAAGTTTTGATATTTCCTTCAATTTTTCCGTCGATTCTAAAGTCGCCGTCTGATGAAATATCACCAATTATTGCTGTAGTTGCACCAATAATATTTCGTTGGGACTCTGTGGAACTATTTGTTTTTTTTTCTGTAAACATAATGATTAGGGGTTAGGGTTATTTTAGAATTTTTTAATTTCTATGTGTAATAAATTGTTTAACCACCAAGACTATCGGGGCTATTGTTATTCTGATTATTATTACCACCGTTAGGGTTTGTATCCGAACCTTTTGGAGGTCTAGAATGAGGATTATTCCCTTTATTTCTGGTTTTATTAGATGAGTTTCTTTGGTTTTCTCTCTGTTTTGTATTAGTCCCTGAGGGGAGTGAAACCGGATTGGCTTTTCCCTCTTTTTTCTTTCCTCCGGGTAATACTATATTTTTAGTATTATTTTCTTTCGTAGTTTTTTTAACCCCATTTAAAAAATCTAACATATCTTGAGCATGTTCGGACTCTTCTGTTTTTGGATAATTGACGACGATGTATTCAAGTTCTGTCATAAAGGGTTTCTTTCCTTCTATTTTATAGATGGCATATGATTTTAATAATTCAAATTTTGCTTGTATAGGATCATCGACATACTGCTTAATAGCAAGATTGCATTGTTCAAGAGTGCTTGTATATTTTTCAAGTTCATAGTCGCAATACACTTCTTCATAATGTTTTTCAGGCTTATTTTTGGTGCTAGGATTTGTGACTTCTTCAGGATTTTCTATAATTTGAGTGAATCGTGAATTGGGATAATCGGTAAGCATTTCTTGTTTGATTCTAGCGAGTTTGGGATCCCCTGTTTGTTCGTAGATTCTATACAAATGGTATTTTGCGGGTAAAATCAATTTTTCTTTGGGTTTTTCATTTAAAAAACGTTCCAAGCGTAATCTTGCCAGCTCATTTTCTTTAAACCTTTCTTTGTAAAGCAAACCTAATTGATATAGCGCGTTACTATTAGCATCGTACATTTTTTGTATTTCTTTTTCATCAGAAGGAATTTTACTGAGATAAGAATTAATATCATATTTGTTTGATTCAGCAATTGCCTTATCGGACATCAAGCTTGCGCTTGGAGTGCTGATAGCCACGTTATTAGATGCTTCAGATAAACGCCAATTGTCTTTTAATTGTCTGTTTCCCCAGATTCTTTGGAAGCCTGCTTTTCCAAAACCTATTGCTTGTGCATTATAAAAATACCATTTACTACTACCTGTAGTTCCTTTTCCTGAAAAATCGTTGGGATTAGAATTGTCTCCAAATCCTGTTCCTTGAGATCTCTCTTGATTTTCTTTTTGGATAGCTGCAATATCATCAGCTTTCTTAATTTTTGCAATATGTTTTTCAAAATAAGCTATTCGTTCTGATTCACTCATAGCGACGATAGTTAAAATACTATCATTGTGTTTTAAAAGATTTTCATATAAAATAACTTCTTCTAAACTTTCACGTTTACGTTTTAGTTTTCGGATACGTTTTGTATTATCATTTTTAACGGAAGCTAACACACTATCGTAAAAAGCTCCTGCTTTGACAAAACTTGCTTTGTCAAAATAATAGTTACCGGCTTTTTCATAAGAAAGGCCAACTTGATAATTGTTTGCTGAAGGAGCATGTGTGGAATTTGTTAGATTGGCTAGTGCTATTGAGTCATTACCATCGCGAAAATCCATCAAAGCCGCTTGGTAATATAGCTCGCTTAAATAGGCTTTGTTTTCATAAGTTTTGATAAGATTTTTAAATTGATCTTGTAAACCTGAATAATCGCTACTATCTGTTATGTTTTTTGCTTGTTCAAGATAGGAATGCATTTTATATTTATAGGGAGATTTTTTAAATTCTAAAATCTTTTTAAAGGCAATTTGTGAGGAATCAATATTTTCCACTTGGCGGTATAATTGTCCCAAAACAAATAGATTACGAGCATATTGAGGCTTGTCAAACTGTGTTTCTGTAGCTTTATTAAGTTGCTCAATGACCAGTGGGATGCTATCCATTTCCAAATAGGCCATGGCAAGAGCAGTATGTGCATTCTCTTTAGTTTCATTTTCAATATGAGCATAACCGAGCAGATTTCTCAAAGATTTTATAGCCCTTTCTTCATTTTGTAGGCGAATCTGAGTTTTTGCTTTCCAAATACGAAGATTATCAGATAAATCATCGTTGTGAAAGTTCTTTAAAAGATAATCAAAAGCTTCAAGAGCCGGGACAAAACGTTGCGAATAATAACGAGATTTTCCCAAAAGGAGGTAAGCAGCATCTGTTTGTTTGTTGTGTTCTTCGTCATTGATAAACATTCCGTGTTTTTGAACGGATTTAACTGCTTTTTCTTCGGCAATTTCAAAAGGAGTTTTTGACTTTTCAGTTTCTCCTTCACCCGGTATTTTCAAGGCTTTTTCTTCTTCAATATGAAGGGGTTCAATTGGCAATAATTCCCAATAATTATCCTCGTATTGATTTGCTAGATCAGCAATTCCTGTCTCAAGGGCAATATTACCATTGTATAATACATTGTATTTTGCGGTTGTACCGTGATATTTACGGTTTAAGAATGAATTTTTCTTTGTAGAGCAAGAAGCAATAAGCAAAAAACTCACTACTAATATATAAACAGATTTTTTCAACGATTTCTATTTTTGGATTCTAATAAATGAACCTTTTTTAAGCTATAATATTGTGTGTATACATAACAAAAGGCTGGTAAAATTACAAAATTATTACGATTTAAGTTTTAGAGTTGCCACATATTAAATATCAATACGTGACTACTTAACAGTAAGATTAAAATTTTATGTAAAATATGTTTTTGTAATTATGTGTTTATTAATGACTTGTAATGTTTAAATAGACATAAGAGTTAGGAACCAAGAGGCAAGAAGTTTTGATTCTAGCTTGGAGTTGTATTTTTTTCTAAAGGTATCTAAATGTGGTTAAAAAAATAACACGATTAATTTTGTTTCTTATCTCTTATTTCTTTTCTCTTGTTTTTTGTAGCCAATTACTTATGGAAACTTCATCTTTAACTACAGTTTTTAAATCATTAATTTGTAGCCTTTTTTGCTCCATTGAATCACGATAACGTATTGTAACGGTATTATCTTCTAATGTTTGATGATCTACGGTAACACAAAAAGGAGTTCCTGCGGCATCTTGCCTTCTGTATCGACGACCAACTGCATCTTTTTCATCGTAAACTACATTAAAATCAAGTCTTAAATCAGTAATTATTTCGTGTGCTATTTTGGGTAAGCCATCTTTTTTAACAAGAGGTAAAACCGCAACTTTAATGGGAGCTAAAACAGCCGGTAAACGCAAAACAGTACGAGTTGTTCCGTTTTCAAGTATTTCTTCTTGTAATGATTTTGAAAATATTGCCAAGAACATTCGATCAAGACCGATAGATGTTTCAACTACATACGGTATATAACTTTTGTTAGTTTCAGGATCAAAGTATTGTAGTTTTTTACCCGAGTGTTTTTCATGACTCGATAAATCAAAATCAGTACGAGAATGAATTCCTTCTAATTCTTTAAAACCAAAAGGAAAATTAAATTCAATATCGGCAGCTGCATCAGCATAATGTGCGAGTTTGTCGTGTTTGTGAAAACGATAATTCTCTTCTCCAAGCCCTAAGGATAAGTGCCAAGCTAAACGGCGTTCTTTCCATGTTTCATACCATTTCATTTGTTCTCCCGGACGTACGAAAAATTGCATTTCCATTTGTTCAAATTCTCGCATACGGAAAATAAATTGACGCGCTACAATTTCATTTCTAAAGGCTTTTCCAGTTTGAGCAATACCAAAGGGTATTTTCATTCTACCTGATTTTTGTACATTTAAATAGTTTACAAAAATACCTTGAGCTGTTTCTGGTCTTAGATATAAATCCATATTGCTATCGGCAGAAGCTCCTATTTTTGTGCCAAACATAAGGTTGAATTGTTTGACATCTGTCCAGTTTTTTGATCCGGAAACAGGACAAGCAATTTCTAATTCTTCTATAAGTGCCTTAACAGCAACTAGATCGTTGGCTTCAAGATATTTTCCGATTTTTTGTAGCGCCTCCTCTCTTTTTGAAAGATAATTTAGGACTCTTGGATTTGTTGTTTTGTATTGTTCTTCATCAAAAGATTCCCCAAATCGTTTTGCGGCTTTTGTAATTTCTTTTTGTGCTTTTATCAATAGTTTTTCAGCATACTCCTCTACTAAGACATCGGCACGATAACGTTTTTTAGAGTCTTTATTGTCTATGAGGGGATCGTTAAATGCATCGATGTGTCCTGAAGCTTTCCAAGTTGTTGGATGCATAAAAATAGCGCTGTCTATTCCAACAATATTGTCATGCATTTGCACCATGGATTTCCACCAGTATTCACGTATATTTTTTTTTAACTCCACACCGTTTTGTAAGTAATCATAAACTGCACCTAGCCCGTCATAGATTTCACTTGATTGTACTACATAGCCATATTCTTTGGCATGCGAGATAACTTTTTTGAATTGATTGTCTTGATTTGTCATTTTGCAAATGTAATAAGCTTTTAAATATAAACCTCAGTTCGATGCAAGGAATCCACACAGCTTTAACAGAATTTTGTCTAGATAAATTCATTTTTTAGAAGGATTAACTGGTTGATTCAAGAAAAAATGAAGAAGTATAGGCGAAATTCTGTAAAGCCCGAAGGGAAATCTATTAAAAGGCAATCTTTCAAAGAAAAAAACCTTGTAATAACCAGTTATAACTTCTGTTTTTTTATTCAAAACCTCACCTTTTAATAGATTTCTGTGTTGTATGCCTTGCATCGAACTGAGGTTATAATACTATTATCGTTAAAAAAAATGGAAACACTTTATGTATTTCCATCTTTAATGATAGTGAAATATATTATTTATTCAGGAACAACAAGTGTTAAAGGAACACTATAACTTATTTGAACAGCCTTGCCATTTTGTATAGCGGCTGTCATTTTTGGCAATTTTTTAATTACTTGTATCGCCTCTTCTTCTAGCACTATTTTGGCTTTAGATGACATATCTTTTGGGGCTTTTGCTTTAACATTAACCACATTTCCAAATTTATCTATATTGAAATTTAGCCAAATTCTTTTTTTACCGGGACTAAGATTTAAATCACCGATTATTGTTGCATCAAATCTTCTGTATAAATGCTTTTTAATTTTTTTAGTAAAACATACTTTCTTTTGGGTTGGAGTGCCTCTATTACAGCCCGGGTATATTGGAGGTGTTTCAACACGGTTGAAAGTGGTGCTTTTTGCCACAGGTGCAGCCTTGTTTTCATCTATAGATGTAGTGTCTTTATTTAGGGTAGCGGCTTCGCTAAAAGGACTTTGTTCTTCGCTAGTATTTTCTTCATTTTGAACGGAGGTTGTTTTTTTTGTATTGGAAATCGCATCTAATGGAGAAGCAACTGGTCTTAAAACTTCTTTAAATTGAACGGTCCTTGTTTCTTTTAGTTCAGAAAGCTTCTTTTTATAGTCGTCTATTTGTTTTAAATCCTTATCCTTTACGTTGCTAATAGAATCTCTATACTTGATTATAAAATCACGTTCGTCTACGAGATCACCTTCTAAATTATCATTATCGTCTATAGCTAAATTATATTTTTCAATTATTTCGTTGAGATCTTTTTCTGTTTGCTTTTTTTCGTCAATTAAGTAGGTAACGGAAGTCTTTAATTTTCTTTTTTGAAAATAAATATACACTCCTGCACCAATTAGAAACAGAAATAAAACAGCGACTAAAATTTTTGGTATCGAATAACCAGCATCTTCTTCCTTTGCTTCGGGTTTGTAAATATGTTGCATAAATAAAGGGGTTTTAAAAGGTTAAAGAAAGCATTTGATAAATTTAACTCTTTGTTAAGGCATTAAATACTGGCATTCTATTTTAAAGATACTTTCGAAGTACCCAATAATTTATTTTCGAGATAAACTTTAATATAATACTCTCCCTTTTCAAGATCTGATTCAGAAATATCGGTTACTAATATAACTTCAATATCTCTATTTGTGTATTCAACTTCGGTTGTATCAGAATAGGTGATATTTAAACCGGTTATATCGGTAAATTCACCGGAAGGACTTAGAACTTTTCCTGTTGCATTTTGTATAACGATATATGCTTTTTTTAATCCTGACTCTGCAATTGCATTTTCTCTTATTTTAAAACTGACCCTAAAGGCATCAACACGGCTTGCTCTAGATGTTTCTTTTAATTTGCCTCCACTACGTTCTTTCATTGCAATTGCAGCCACATTATTTATTTGTAAGGCAGCTCCAATAGCTACTTTTTCATTTAAACCAATATTTTGCAGAGTTAAACTATCATTAACTTTAGTTTGTACATTGATAGTAGAAGTTTGACGAACAACTGTTGCCTGAGCACTATCTCTCTCTATCGATATATTATAATTTGCAATCTTAAGAGAATCAGATAAACGCATCAATTTTTTATTTGATACTTCAAGGACAGCTAGCTTGTTTTTATATCTTCTTATTACTTTGTAATTAAGATTTTTTAAGTTCTTAACGGAATCTCTAAAAACTACTATGTTATTTTTTGCTTCTGTTAATTCTACTTCCATTGAAGAGTTTTCTGCAATAGCTTTGTCTAACTCAATAATCTTTTCATCTAAATCTGTTTGTATTTGTAATTTTTCTTCGAGAAGATTTTGCTCTGATATTTTGTTATTTTTGTAATTTTGATAAGCGAAAAAAGCTAAGCCGGCTAACAAAAGAGCCAAAACTATAATCGTTATTTTCGAGTTATTATTATGACTTTTGGGTTCTTGAGATAATTTTGGTTGATCCATTATAATCGGGGTATTAAAAGGGTTAAACAATGTGATAATAAAGCACAAAGATATGAATAAATTATCATTATAAATTGTACCTTTGTGTTCTGTGTAAAAAATTGTATGATATAAAGATTTTTAATGAGTTTTTTTCAAAGTATTTTTAATTTATTTTATCCTGCATTATGTTTGACTTGTGGGAATCACTTGGTGCAAAATGAGTTTATTTTATGCAGTACTTGTAGGCACAAATTAGCTGAAACAGATTTTTGTGAGAGCTCCAATAATCTAATAGAAACTGCACTAGAAGGGCGTGTTCCAATTGTCGCTGGTACTGCTTTATTATATTTTAGAAAAAAAGGAATTGTACAGTCACTTATTCATTCATTAAAATATAAAGGCAGGCAAGAAGTTGGGTTATTTTTCGCGAGATGGATGGGAAAACAACTTAAAGAAAGTGAACGTTTTAAGAATCTGGATGGCATTATTTTGGTACCACTTCACGCCAAAAGGTATAAACAACGAGGTTACAATCAATTGACAGTTTTTGGAAATGAGCTTTCTAAAGAGCTTGAAATACCAGTTTACAAAGATGTTCTTATTAAAATTGGGCAATTTAAAAGTCAAACAAAAAAAGACAGATTTAGTAGATTTGACAAGATTAATGAACGTTTTCATATAGTCGATACCAATAGACTCAAAGGAAAGCATCTTTTGTTGATAGATGATGTTTTTACAACGGGAGCTACACTAGAGGCTTGTGCAAATGAAATTCTCAAAACACCGAAGGTTCAAATTAGTATTGCCACTATGGTTGTGTCAGATAGATATTAGAATTAATGTAACTAATCCAAATCCTTGTGTGAGATAAACATTCACAAATTAATGTAGCTGTAAAGCTTCATATTTACAAGCTTTTTAATATTTCTTTGTAAAAGTTTATGGATAAATGTTGTTTCTTTGCCTGTGATAAGTCAAGGCTAAACTTTGTCGTTAATCATTCATAATTTTTAATTCGTGAAGTATTATTCATTTTTTTTTGTAATTATCATTTCATTCAGCCTGTTTAGTTGTGCAAGAGTTGGCAGACCTACTGGTGGTGAAAAGGATGTTTTGCCTCCAATAACGATTAGTGCCAGTCCTGATTTTGAGAGCACTAACTTTACAGGAGGAAAAATTAAAATTAATTTTAATGAGTATATTAAGTTTAAAGACTTAAATCAACAATTAGTAATTTCTCCTCCTTTAAAATATTCACCTGAGATAGCACCACTTGGATTTCCTAGTAAACAGATAGTAATAAAAATTAAAGATACACTCAAAGAAAATACTACCTATACTTTTAACTTTGGAAACGCAATTTTAGATAATTCAGAGGGGAATCCATTGAAACGATTTAAATATTTGTTTTCAACAGGCGATTATTTAGATTCTTTGCAAATGTCGGGCACTATTAAAGATGCTTTTTTACAAAATCCCGAACCAAATATTTCTGTTTTACTCTATGTTGCTGATAGTACTTATTACGATTCTATTGTGTATAAAAGCAAACCAAATTATGTGACGAACACACTAGATAGTATTGGTTTTTCTATCACTAATATTAAAAATGGAAATTATTATTTATTTGCATTAAAAGACAGAAATAAGAATTTACTTTTTGACCCAAAAGATGACAAGATAGCTTTTATAGAGGAGCCAATTACTATTACAAATGATTCAATTTATACCTTGAGCTTGTTTAAAGAACAACCTGAATTTGCTGTAAAGAATGTTTCTGAATTAAGTAAAAATCATATTATTATTGGTTATGAAGGCATCCTTGACGCTTCTATTGAGAATCTGGTTGATACTAAAAGTAATACAGTGGCGTTTTTGAGTTATAAAGACATTAAAACAGATAGTTTGCATATTTGGCACAAAAATATTGATTCTGATTCTTTGTTTATAAATATGAAACATAGAGATTCAGTAGTCGTTTTTACACAACGTTTGCGTTCAAAGAAAATGGATAGTATTCAACTTAGCTTAAATAAAAGTGGCACACTTCATTGGAGAGACTCATTGTATATGCTCTCAAACGTGCCGATATCTAGTATTGATGACAATCAAATTAAGCTAATAGACAAAGATTCTATAGAAATTCCTTTTAAAATTCTAAAAGATAGGGTTGCTACGAGATTATTAATCGATTTTGAAAAAGAAGAAAATAAAGATTATGTTTTTAGCGTACTGCCATCTGCCATTACAGATTATTTTGGACAAAAGAATGACAGTTTGTCTTTTAAATTTAGAACGAAAAAACTTGAAGATTATGGTAAGATAGTTATAGATGTTCAAGCAGAGATGAATACGCCATTGATAATAGAGCTACTCAGTGAAAAAGGAATACTTATAGCAAAAGAATTTATCGATACTGAAAAAGAATTGGTGTTTGATCATCTACAAACAGGCAAATATCAATTACGTGCCATTTATGATGAAAATGATAATAAAAAATGGGATACCGGAAGTTTTATAAAAAAAATTCACCCCGAAAAAGTCCAATATTTTTACGAAATTATTGACGTAAGAGCAAATTGGAGTATTTCTGAGATTTTTGTGATTAAATAATTTTAAATTTAAAATTTATATATATTTGTAATTGCTTTAAACGCTATTAGAATTCTAATTTTTAATATAATGCGCCTTAAATTATTTATATTCTTTCCAATTATTTTTTTGTTCCATACGGTTATGGAAGCCCAAACAAAGCTTAACTTTGAAGGAGCATTTAACATGGGTTTGGCCTCTTTTCAAACAGATTATGGTGAAAGACATGATTTTAAAAGTGGGGTTACGGGCAATATTGGTTTAGCTGTAGGTGGTTCGGTTTATTTGAACTTTTTTCACTATGATCCCAAAATCAACCCAAACCCAAATTGGCGACGAAAGCATTTAAAATTAAAGATAGAAGCCTCTTACCTAAGAGCTAACTTAGATCATTTTGGCACTTATCAAGCAGAGGATTCATATGATGGTGAGAAGCTTAGAAATATGCACGGAAAAGCGTCAGTTATTAATTTTGGCACAATGTTAGAGTACCACCCTTATAATATCCCTGATTTTATCACTATCAAAAAAAGATGGGTTGCTCCTTACTTTGGTTTAGGAATTATGGGCGGCTATAGTATGCCTTCTGTTGAATCAGAGCTTGGTAGTTGGCAAGATGAAGCTAACTTAATTCAAGCGTATCATGCTTATGGCAATGCTGAATCAACTGTACATCCAATTGATATAGATTCAAAATTGGTGCTTTCACTTGTCTTTGGAGCTGGATTACGATTTGAAATAGGTTTTGAGTCAGCGTTAATGATCGATATGAGATGGCAGTATTTTAATAACAACTACATTGATGGTTTAAGTCCTAATCCCGGAATTGTACCCAACAAATATAACGATTGGTTGTATTATTTAAATGTAGGTTACGCTTTTGAATTTGGAAAAAATACAAGAATTTCAACATGGTTTAATAGAAATAAACGAGCACGTTAAGGAGTATTATTTTCTCACAATTTTTTTATTACAATAATTAAGTTTTACAGTTTTAAAGCTTGTTCTAGGTCTTCTATAAGGTCTGAAATATCTTCTATTCCTACGCTTAATCTAATTAAGGAATCCGTGACACCTGTTTTTTCTCGCTCAGCTTTTGGAATCGAAGCATGTGTCATACTCGCAGGATGACCACAAAGAGATTCAACGCCACCTAGTGATTCGGCTAGTGTAAATAGTTTTAAGTTTTCCACTACTTTTATTGCATCTGCTTTGCGATTCCCTTTTGTTGAAAAAGATAACATGCCGCCAAAGTCATTCATTTGCTTTTTAGCGATTTTATGATTGGGATGCACTTTAAGTCCGGGCCAAAACACCTTTTCTACCTTTGGATGTTTTTCTAAATAATCAACAATAACAGTTGCGTTTTCGCAATGTCTTTGCATGCGAACATGCAAGGTTTTTAAGCCTCTCAAAACTAAAAAACTGTCTTGAGGCCCACAAATGGCTCCACTGGTATTTTGAATAAAATATAGTTTTTCGGCTAAAGCTTTATTATTTACAATTAATGCACCCATAACCACATCTGAGTGCCCTCCTAAATACTTTGTTGCAGAATGCATCACTAAATCGGCACCCAAATTTAAAGGAAGTTGTAGATAAGGAGTAGCAAAAGTATTGTCAACCGCTACCAAAATTTTATTTTGTTGTGCTATTTTAACAACGGCTTCGATGCCAATAATATTTAACATGGGATTGGTTGGTGTTTCAACCCAAATCAGTTTTGTTTTTTTGT
>JAUVOS010000219.1 GCA_030599055.1 Lutibacter sp. | reverse complement strand
CTTGGAATGGATAAAGATGGAACTCATTCTACATTTGGATTTGGATTCAATGAAGATTTCAAATATGAAGACTTAAAAAATTCAGTAATTAAAGTTTTGGAAGAAAAAGTAAAACCTTCTGCAAGTTCAAGACCAAGTAAAAAGAATAAATAACTGTGGGTAACAAAAAATATAGTGCATGCCGCAGTTTCTTTTTCACAGAAAAAGAATTAGTAAATTTGAAAATTATGAAACCAAAGAAAATTACTGAATAAAGTGCGGCACGCACCATATTCAAACCGTTACCTGTAATGTCCTTACAAGATTCATTTAAATAATAAAGTTTCATTATATGGAAACCTTTTCTTATCTTTGTATTCAAACAAATTGAAATGAAGGAAAAATTTGAAGTTGTCTTTCTTGAACAAGCAATCGAATTTATAGAAAAATTAGACGATAAATCTCGAAATAAAATTTTCTATAACATTGATAAAGCAAAGTTGATAAATGACCCAAAATTATTTAAAAAACTAAAAGGAGAAATTTGGGAATTTAGAACAAAATTTAAAGGAAATCAACACAGACTTTTTGCTTTTTGGGACAAAACAAAATCAAAAGAAACACTAGTAATTTCGACTCACGGAATAATTAAAAAAGTAAGTAAAGTTCCAAAATCAGAAATTGAGAAAGCAGAAAAAATTAGAACAAAATATTTTAACCTTTAAAACTATAAAAATGGAAAACAAAGGAAAAATGAAAATGAAAACTTTAGATCAACTGAAAGACAAACATATTGGAAAAATTGGAACAGCCAAAAGAGATAAATATGAATTTGACTTAAAAATTGAAGTTTTAGGTGAAATGATAAAATCTGTTAGAAAAGAAAGACATCTGACACAAGAACAACTTGGAAAGCTTGTTGGTGTACAGAAATCACAAATTTCTAAGCTTGAAAATAACACTCGTAATGTAACCATAGAAACAATTTTAAAAGTTTTTAATGCGTTGAAAGCAAATTTAAAGTTTAGTATTGAAATGAATGACGGAAAATTTGAAGCAGCTTAACACTACAGGTAACAACGGCTATACTCTATTGTGGTTTAGAGCTTTAGCAAAGTAATTGTTAATTTATAAAATTAATTCAATAACGGAAAATTTTGTTTAATTTAGTCCACAACAGAAGCATAGCCAAACCGTTGTGGTGCATTGTGAATTTTAAACCATACTGAGTCATTGGATAATAACAAATAGATTTATCATCAATATTTTAAAACTAATAAATTAAACTACAATGAG
Source organism: Lutibacter sp. (assembly GCA_030599055.1). Classification (GTDB taxonomy): domain Bacteria; phylum Bacteroidota; class Bacteroidia; order Flavobacteriales; family Flavobacteriaceae; genus DQTL01. Next base: position 2,526 of record JAUVOS010000219.1, on the reverse strand, counting down.
AAGCATTATAATATGGATCATTTTAATATTTTGTCTATTGGGATGTAATGAGAAACACAATTCTTCATTAAATGAAAAAGAAAATAATTCTTCTTTAAATTTTGATAGACTGGAAATAGATGATGACCCAAAAATTGTTGAAAGTTTAGAGAAATTTCAGGATAGAAAATTCGGATTTTTTGTACACTGGGGCATATATAGTCAGTGGGGAGCCGTAGCCTCTTGGCCTCTTATCGAAAAGTTTGAAGATACACGTGATTATGGCCCTGCTTTTGCAGAACGTGACCATGATTTTAAAAGATACTTTACTGATTATTATAACTTAAACAAAACCTTCAACCCTCAAAAATTTGATCCAGAACAATGGGCTGATGCAGCAGAATCGGCAGGCATGAAATATTTTATAATGGTGACCAAGCATCATGATGGTTTTTGCATGTTTGATACAAAACAAACAGGTTTTAGCATAACGGGACAGGATTGCCCGTACCATACAAATCCGAATGCAAACGTCACAAAGGTGTTGTTTGATGCATTCAGAAAAAAGGGATTTAGCGTAGGTACTTATTTCTCTAAACCCGACTGGAGTAATAAGGACTATTGGGCTCCAGAATTTCCACATCCCGATCACAGCGTAAATTATGACACAAGGAAATATCCCGAGAAGTGGAATAATTTTAAGGATTTTACTTACAATCAAATTCAGGAATTGATGACCGAGTATGGCCCAATTGATATTTTATGGCTTGATGGTGCACAAGTTACGCCCGTAGCTAATCAGGATATAGATATGGATCGAATTGCAAAAATGGCTCGGAAAAGTCAACCTGGATTACTTATTGTTGATAGGCTAGCTGAGGGGAAATATGAAAATTATTTGACTCCTGAGAACTTTCATAGTATGCCTGATAAACCCTTATCTAAACCATGGGAACTAAATGCATCACTTGGAAATGGATGGTCTCACCGAATAAATGATGTTTTTAAACCGTCAAAAGAAATTATTGATGTTTTAATTGAGACTGTAGCCAAAGGAGGTAACCTTTTATTAGATGTGGGACCTCCAGCTAGTGGTAAGATTCCTGCTGATGCCTTAAAGAGCATGAAAGAGATTGGAGACTGGCTAAAAATTAATGGTGAAGGAATTTACAAAACTAGACGATTTGACTATTTTAAAGAAAACGACCATGTTTATTATACAAAAAGTAAAGATGGCAAAACAATTTATGCCCTTTGTCTTGCTTGGCCTAATGATTCTTTAAAACTAACCAAGCTAATACCAAACAAAAACTCGAAAATACAACTATTAGGTTCTGATAGGGAGTTAGAATGGAAATTTAATGATGGTGTACTTAAAATTGACATTCCAGAAAAGATTAAGAATACGCTCAATCATTCGTCCAATCAAGCTTATGTATTCCGTATAGAAGGTTCAGCAGCAAAAATGTTGGAAGAAGTCGTTCTTAAATGTGTAAGCGCAAATAAGCCTGACACCTATCTTTTTACTAACACTTATACTTTTGAATTAACAACGAGTACTCCCGATGCACAAATTTATTATACACTTGATGGAACAGAGCCAAATGAAAACTCACCTGTTTATAATCAAAAAATAAGCATTAATGCAACGACTGTTGTAAAAGCGATTGCAAAACAAAAAGCTTATAACAATAGCCCAGTAAGTACCAGAAAATTAACCAAGATAAAGAAATTGAACCAACTCTCTTTTATCAATAAATGGAATAGTCAATATTCCAATGCAAATGCTGAAGTTTTATATGACCTTTGGCAAGGAACTCTGGACCATACCAACGGAAAATGGCTAGGTTTTGAACAGAAAGACTTTATAGGTACTGTTGATTTAGGGAAAAAAATACCGATCAAAAAAATATCAATAGGATTTTTGAAAAATGTTTACGAATCCATTTTTGTTCCCGGTTCGGTTAATTTTTATATTTCGGATGATGGTGAAAAGTTTAATGCAATAGGTAGCGTTAAATATGATATATCTCCCTTCGAGCAGGCTGTCTATGTAAAGGATTACGTTTTGGACAGTATTAGCAATTCTACCAGATATATTAAAATTGAGGCAAAGAATATGGGTACTTGCCCACATCCTCATTTTAATTCAGGTGGTAAAGCTTGGTTATATTTAGATGAAATAATGATAGAATAACCAAGAATAAATACCAAACAATCTATTTAGAAGTATTTAAATGGTAAAGATAACGACACCACAACAACGTGTATAAAACATAGCTATTATAGGCTTTCCTAGAGGTTTTTGCTTATTTAGTAAGACCGCCAAATTTTTATAATTTGGCTTTTAAAATAGAAAAAATAAAAACAAAATATAAAAATTAGGCTCTGTGTTTAACCGAAAAGTTAGCATCTTTTTACACGCTACGTTTCATACACAAAACCGTTAGGCGCAATCTCCCTACTAAAAAATCAGTTGAGTTTTTTTGCTAACGAAGCGTATCTTTGTGATGGCTCCTTGTCGAGACCGGTTTTCGCATTGGTACT
>JAUVOS010000233.1 GCA_030599055.1 Lutibacter sp. | reverse complement strand
TCGATGATTGTTCCAAAATCTATTATTTTATTTTTTTGAAAAGACAAATCTGAGAATTCGTCATGGTAATACTTTCCTTGTAGGTCATCATAATGCAATAATGTACTTGCTAAATTTGTAAAAGCCCTTGTTAAATCCCATAAACTACTTTCAGCACCTCCTAAAATTAGAGACAAGCCGTAATGATTAGCTCCTTTTGAAATTGAGTTTAGTTTTAAGGTTTCTAAATCATGATAAAACCGTTCTAAACCGTAGGATTGTAACATGCGTACAGCAGGAATATTTAAAGATTTCGCCAAAGCTTTACTCGCGGGTACTGCTCCGTAATGCTTTAAATCGAAATTCTCAGGTTTGTAACCAGCAATTTGTGTAGGGATATCAGCAACTAATGTATTGGGTAGAATTTCACCGGCATGAAGTAAAGATGTAAATAAAAAAGGTTTTAGAATACTACCGGTACTTCGGGCTTTATCAATAATATCAACATCTTTTTGATGGGCTTTATCGGTAGGGGAGTTTCCCGTATAAGCTACTATTTTACGAGTTTTAATATCAATAATGATTGCAGCAATATTGTAAATATGATTTTGTTTTAGCTCCTTGTAATGTTGTTCTACGATATTGTTTAATTGTTTTTGTTTTTGAATATGAATACTTGTTTGGATATGTTGTCCTTTATTTTTTTTTCTTATTTTTTCTAATAAATGGGGTGTCGTTTGTGGTAAAGAAAAGGTTTTATCAGGTAAGGTCTCTTGTATTGCCAAATGATAGGTAAGTGTGTCAATAATTGCTTTTTCAAATAATTTTTTTAGTAAGCGATTTCGTTTGCTTTCTAATTTTAAACGATTTTTATTGATGTTTATAAGTCCGGGTGCATTTGGTAAAACAGCGAGTGTAGCATTTTCCGCCCAAGATAAGTTTTCAAGATTTTGCCCGAAATAGCGCCAAGCAGCAGCATCTATACCCACAACATTTCCACCAAATGGCGCATGTGAGCAATATAAAGAAAGAATTTTATCTTTTGAAAAGCGGAATTCTAAGCGAGTTGCGAATACAAATTCTATTATTTTTTCTCTATAGGTTCGTGCTTTGTTTTTACGTGATAAACGTATTACTTGTTGTGTTATCGTGCTACCACCTCTTAAAATCTTGCCGGCTTTTCTATTCTGCTTAAACGCTTTAATAATTGATATTGGATTAAATCCCCAGTGTTTATAAAAATAGGCGTCTTCGTATTGGGTGATACAATGTGAAAATTTATTAGGAACACTGTCAATTTCTGGAAAACGCCACTGCATGTCTGTAGCTATTTTTGCTCCTAATAATTCTCCTTCTGTACTTTCAATTACTGTTGAGGTGGCATCTTTAAAAAGTTGTTTGGGCAATGAAAAATAATAGAGAATCAATAATAGGAATAGTATTGATAACTTTATTTTGTGTTTAAATAAGAATTTTTTCATTGAACCATAGGAAAGAGTAAAGTTACAATTTTAAAACAGGAGAAAATATAAAGCCCCGAATACACAATTATTTTAGTATGTATTCGGAGCTTTTTTTATAGGAATGTTTATAACCAACCTTTAATCAGCTTGTAAATGTCATTACCATTAGCTAAAAGAAGTAATCCCATCAGGAGAACAAAGCCAACTATTTGAGCATATTCTAAAAATGTATCACTAGGTTTTTTGCCTGTTAGCATTTCAAATAGAACAAAAAGAGCATGTCCGCCATCTAAAGCAGGGATTGGTAAAAGATTCATAAATCCGAGCATAATTGATAGTAAAGCGGTTATGCTCCAAAATGCAGGCCAACTCCAAGTAGCCGGAAAAATATTGCCAATTGCAATAAAGCCACCTACTTCACCAGCTCCTTTTTTTGTAAAGACGTATTTAAATTGTGAAATAAAGTCTTTTAGTGTTGTTAAACCTAGATGATTTCCACGTTTAATACTTTCAGTAAATGAATAATCTTTATGATTAATCTTTAGCGCCTCTTTTAACGAAAAAGTATAGACACCGATTTGGTAAGCTTTGTCTGCTCTTACATACTTAGGCGTTAACTGTAAACTAATTGTATCTGTACTACGCACAACGCTGATATTCACTGCTGACGAATCAATTTTTTTGGTAAATTCATCCCAATAAGTAATGGGTTTTGAATTAACACTTATCACTCTGTCACCCACAATAAACCCAGCTTTTTCTGCAATAGAATTCGGAATAACCGAGTCAATAGTCGCTAAATGACGTTCATTAAACGGGTGTAAAATACCCTTTTCCCACATAATACTTCCGATATTTTCGGGTAAAGCAATTGTTTCTGTTACGCCATTAGTATGCGTTACTTGTATGTTTTCTACATTTCTTAAGAAAAGTAATTTATTAATGTCAGTTACATCAAAGGGTTCTTCTCCATTGATATGTGTTATTTTGTCACCATCTTGAAAACCGTATTCTTTAAAAATATCATTTGTAGCAAAACCGTATTTTACATCTTCAGATTTAACGTAATTTTCGCCCCAAACATTGACAATCATTATATAGATAAAGATTCCTAAGATAAAGTTTACTGTAACACCACCTAACATGATAATTAATCGTTGCCAGGCCGGTTTTGAACGAAATTCATAAGGTTTTGGAGGTAATTTCATCTGTTCTTTATCCATACTTTCATCAATCATTCCAGATATTTTCACATATCCTCCCAATGGTAACCAACCGATACCGTATTCAGTATCTCCCTTTTTAAAGGAGAATAATTTTTTACCCCAAGCATCAAAAAACAAATAAAATTTTTCAACACGAGTCTTAAAAATACGTGCAGCTATATAATGCCCGAATTCGTGTAAAACGATTAATAAAGACAAGCTTAATAAAAATTGAACTATTTTTATAAATATTTCCATTTAAAAGTGTTTATTTCAGCCGACAAAACTACGTAAATTTTATCATTTTAGTAGTAACTATTCACCCGTAAGGGTTTTTAAAATGTCTCTCACGCAAAGCCCGCAAAGAAATTAGGTTGATTTTTAATACGCCAAGAACGCAAAGTTTTATAAATGCGAAGCATTCATTTCTTTGCGAGCTTTGCATAATATAATAGTTTTAAAGACTTTGCGTTCCTTTGCGTGAAATAAACATGGCTGAATAGATTACTTTTAGTATTAAAAAAAGCTGTAGAGGAGTGATTTATCAAACCTTCACAGCTTTTTAAAAAGAGATTTTTTTTATTCCTTGATTAATTTTTGATAGAATATTCCTTTATTCGTAGTTATATGTAGAATAATTACACCACTTGTTAGATGACTAACATTTAGGTTTGCTTGCGAGTTATTTTGCTCAAATATTTTTTGTCCCAAAGTGTTATAGATCGTTATTATTTCCAAAGTAACAGCATCTGTAGTTTGTATGGTTAAATAATCTTTAACCGGATTGGTAATGGGTAGAATTCCTTCAATTAATGTTTCTGTTGCTCCTAAATTTTGATTTAGACTTACCGTATTATTTTTAGTTATCAGTT
>JAUVOS010000213.1 GCA_030599055.1 Lutibacter sp. | reverse complement strand
GAAGAAAACATAAAAACCTATCGTCGCCAAATGGATCAAATTGGTTTTTCTTTTGACTGGAGTCGTGAAGTACGTACTTCAGATCCCAATTATTATAAGCATACACAGTGGATTTTTATACAACTTTTCGAATCGTATTATTGTAAAGATGCTGATAAGGCAAGACCGATAGCTGAACTAGTTGATGTTTTTGAAGCAGAAGGAAATAATGGAATAAATGCTGTTTGTGATAATGACATTTTCATATTTACTGCTTCACAATGGAACACTTTTTCAAATAAAGAGCAACAAGAAATTCTACTTAAATACCGCTTAACTTATTTATCAGATACAGAAGTAAACTGGTGCCCCGCCTTGGGAACAGTCCTTGCCAATGATGAAATAGTCAATGGGGTTTCAGAACGTGGTGGACATCCTGTGGTACAAAAGAAAATGAAGCAATGGTCTATGCGTATTACAGCCTATGCACAGCGATTATTAGATGGATTAGATACAATAGATTGGCCACAACCACTAAAAGATTCACAAATTAATTGGATTGGACGTTCGGATGGGGCGATGGTAACATTTAAAATCCCATCCCCAACCCTTCCCAAGGGGAAGGGAGATGCCATCGCTTTGGCTAGCAAGGATAAACAGCAACATGGTTATTTGACAGGAGATAAGAGTATAGCGCATCTTTTGTTAGAAAAAGCTAAAGAAATGCGCGCGAATCCCACCGAAGCTGAAAGTGCTTTGTGGCAATATTTAAAAGGAAAAAAATTAGGTTACAAGTTTCGACAACAACACCTTATTGATCGATTTATAGTTGATTTTGTGTGTTTGGATAGGGGACTTGTAATAGAAGTTGATGGAAAAATTCATAATTCACAAGTTGAAAAAGATAAAGAAAGATCACTTATCTTAAATGATGCCGGTTTTAAAGTTATCAGATTTAAAAATGAAGAAGTCATCGGAGATATTGATGGTATTTTAAAACAAATTGAGAGTGTATTAAAAAAACAAGCATCGATAAAAAACACCAAATTAACAAATAATGGCAGATCAAAAGTCCTTCCCTCAGGGAAGGATTTAGGATGGGAAATCAGTGTCTTCACCACGCGTCCCGATACAATATTCGGAGTTTCGTTTATGACGCTAGCACCGGAACATGAATTAGTTGATAAAATCACAACTGACACATACAAAGATGCGGTAGAAGCCTATAAAAAAGCTACTGCAAAAAGAAGTGAACGTGATCGTATGGCAGATGTAAAAACTATTTCTGGACAATTTACAGGTGCTTATGCAGAACATCCATTTACAGGAGAAAAGATTCCAATTTGGATAGGAGACTATGTTCTAGCGAGCTATGGAACGGGAGCCGTTATGGCAGTTCCTTGTGGCGACCAACGTGATTATGATTTTGCTAAGCATTTTGATATTCCCATTCCTAATATTTTTAAGGATATTGATATATCAGAACACGCATGTGAAGACAAAACAGCTGTTATTGCTAATTCAGACTTTATATCAGATATGCCCGCTAAAAAAGCGATAAAACGCATGATTTATGAGCTGGAACAAAGAGGAATTGGCGAGGGAAAAATAAATTATCGATTGCGTGATGCGGTGTTTAGTCGTCAACGCTATTGGGGTGAACCTTTCCCTGTGTATTACAAAGATGGAATGCCTCAAATGATTGCAAAAGAGCATTTGCCAATCTTATTACCAGATGTAGAAAAATATTTACCTACTGAAGATGGAAAACCACCTTTAGGAAATGCTAAAAAATGGTATTGGTATCAAACAAAAGAAGAAGCAAAAATAGTTTCTAAAAAATACTTTGAAAATTCCTCCCCTTCGGGGAGGTTAGGTGGGGAATTAGAACTCAACACCATGCCAGGTTGGGCAGGAAGTTCTTGGTATTTTAATCGCTATATGGATTCTGATAACTCCAATGAATTTGCTTCCAAAGAAGCTTTGAATTATTGGAAAGACGTTGATTTGTATATTGGTGGAAGCGAACACGCCACAGGACATTTATTGTACTCTCGTTTTTGGCAAAAATTCTTGTTCGACAGAGGATTCGTTCCCGTTAAAGAATATGCTAAAAAGTTGATAAACCAAGGAATGATTTTGGGGATGAGTGCATTTTTATATGTTATTGAAGGTAGATTAACAAAAGGGGATGAAGATGTCTCAGCTTTCTGTCAAATAATTATAACTAAAGATATCTTTGATAACCTAACTTATAAAGAAGGTTTAATAGAAAGTCTACCAACTCCATTGACAAGTTTTTTACACGAAAAAATAAGCCAGCATCAAGAATATAATATGAACTACTCAGATCATTTAAAATCTTTTATATCTTTTAAGTCGACTAATGTTGATGTGAGTTTTGTTGATATTCATAATGAAATAGATTTAGCTAAACTTGATAACGATAGAAGATTTGAAGCAATCCAAGGGGCTCATTATTTTGACGGAGAAGTAGTAGTTGAAAATAAAGATATCACAATCAATCATCACATAAAAGTCTCTAGAGAAGTCGAAAAAATGTCAAAATCCAAATACAATGTCGTAAACCCGGACGATATTTGCCACGATTATGGAGCAGATACCTTACGTATGTACGAAATGTTTTTAGGGCCGCTAGAACAAGCAAAACCTTGGAATACTGCCGGTATTACAGGGGTCCATAGTTTCCTAAAGAAACTCTGGAGACTATATCACTCTGGAGAAAATGGAGCTTTTTACGTGGATAGCTCCCCTCCTTTGGAGGGGTCGGGGGAGGCTTTTAAGATTTTACACAAAACCATCAAAAAAGTGGAAGAAGACATTGCTAATTTTTCATTCAATACGTCTGTATCAACCTTTATGATAGCTGTAAATGAGTTAACTGCTTTGAAATGTAATAAACGTGCCATTTTAGAACCTTTAGCCATACTTATTGAGCCTTATGCACCGCATATTGCTGAAGAGTTGTGGGAAAAATTAGGTCACAAGGAATCCATAGCAACGGCAAATTTCCCCATTTTTGAGGAAAAGTATTTGGTTGAAAGCACAAAGGTATATCCAATTTCTTTTAACGGTAAAATGCGTTTTACGATGGAATTATCTCTTGATTTATCAAAAGATGAGATTGAAAAGGAAGTTATGGCGCATGAAAAAACACAAAAACAATTAGAGGGACGAACACCTAAAAAAGTGATTGTTGTTCTAGGGAAGATTGTCAATATAGTTGGGTAAAATAGGAACTTTTAGTATTTAAAAAAATGAAGAGAATTCTAATACTTTTATTATTCGCCACTTTAGCAACACAAGCTCAAATTATCAATACGGAATCTTTACGAATGGTAACGGACACATCGGGTTGGTCGGGCTCTGTTAGTTTGAACCTCGGATTTGCTAAAAATGTAAAAGAAATTTTTAGAATAAGAAATAAAATTCACGTTCAGTATAAAATGCCAAAGCATTTGGTATTATTTATGAATGACATCGGTTTTGATCGAGCAGACGGGGCGGATTTTGTCAATAAGGGAGTACAACACTTACGTTATAATTATCGTTTTCATAAAAAATTATCATGGGAAGCATTTTTACAAAACCAATACAATGCCATTTCAAAAATTGATTATAGAAGATTAGCTGGAACGGGACTTCGGTGGAAGATGACAACATCTGAAAAGTATAAGCTGTATTTGGGCAGTTTGATTATGTATGAAAATGAAAGAACAAAAGAAGAAACTCCCATTTTATACAAAGATTGGAGAAATAGCACTTATTTAAGTTTAAGTTTCTATTTTAATAAAAACATATCCATGATAAGCACTACTTATTACCAACCTATGTTTGAGGTGTTATCAGATTATAGAGTATCTCATCAAAGTGCGGTTTTCTTTAAAGTTCTAAAAAACCTATCATTTAAGACTGCTTTTAATTTCACTTATGATGCTTTTCCTGTTGAGGGAATTCCTAATAAAGAGTATGAACTTATCAATGGTTTGGTCTATACGTTTAAATAATAACCTCAGTTCGATAAATTGACATAAGATATGAGTATT
>JAUVOS010000237.1 GCA_030599055.1 Lutibacter sp. | reverse complement strand
TCAAATCTGCGTCATCTGCGTTCTATCAAAAAGAGAATCAAGAATCAAGAAAAAAGAAAAAAGAACATTCCACATCAGCGAAAATCAGTCAAATCTGCGTCATCTGCGTTCTATCTAACAATTTGTGAATTCAGAATTATTGAAACAAAAGTGTAGATGTGTAAATAATCAGAGGAGCTAATTCAGAATTATGAGTGGTTTTTTGTAGATTTGTTTGATATAAGCATATTGATGAAAAAAAAAGTAGCAGTTGTAATGGGTGGCTATTCCTCTGAATATAGAATATCTATTAAAAGTGGAAAGATAGTTTGCGACCATTTAAATAAAGATTTGTATAATGTTTATCCCATATATATATTAAATGATAAGTGGGTTTATGTAGCAGCTAATGCAACAGAGTATGTAATCGATAAGTCTGATTTTTCTATAGATATCAATAACCAGAAAATTGTTTTTGATGTAGTTTTTAATGCCATTCATGGGCATCCAGGAGAAGATGGTGTTTTGATTGCTTATTTTGAATTATTGGGGATTCCTCATACTTCTGATGCCTCATATAAAATGGGATTGACCTTTAATAAAAGAGATTGTTTAAGTGTGCTAGATGCGTATGGAATAGCACATGCAAAATCGTACTATTTGAATAAAGGAGCTATTGTTAATACAAGAGAAATTGTTGCAAAAGTAGGATTACCTTGTTTTGTTAAAGCCAACAGAGCCGGTTCTAGTTATGGAATTTCAAAAGTATATAAAGAAAAAGACTTGCTTTCAGCAATCGAACATTCTTATAAGGAAGATGATGAAATTATAATTGAAGAATACTTAGATGAAGTAGAGGTTTCTGTGGGAATTATTACGCATAATGGAAAAGTGAAAGTTCTACCAATAACAGAAATTGTTTCTGAAAATGATTACTTTGATTTCGAAGCTAAATATTTAGGGAAGTCACAAGAAATTACACCGGCTAGGCTGACTAAACAACAAGAAAAACAAGTTAGAGAGATAGCTGAAAAAGTATATAGAACTTTAGGATTAAAAGGAATTTCAAGAGCAGAATATATTTTTAAAAATGGCATTCCCCATTTTATTGAAATTAATACAGTACCCGGTTTAACAGCAGAAAGTATTTTACCACAACAAGCAAAAAAAGCAGGTATTTCTCTAGAAAATTTGTTTGGAAGCATGGTTGAAAATGCTTTTTTAAAATTTAAGAATAAAACAGTCTAACGTCTTAAGTCTATTAGTCCCGCATTAGGGGGACGGTCTTAAGTCTAATTAACAAATATGAAACGAGCCATATTCCCAGGATCTTTTGATCCCATTACTTTAGGACATGTTGACATTATCAATCGATCAGTCGATTTATTTGACGAGATAATCATTGCCATAGGTTTGAACTACGAAAAAAAATATTTGTTCAATATAGAACAACGTGTTCAATTTATAAAAGATACTTTTGCAGGTAATCCAAAAATAAAAGTGCAAACCTATGAAGGTTTAACGATTCATTACTGCCAAGAAATTGGTGCGGATTATATTTTAAGAGGTTTACGAAATCCGGCAGATTTCGAATTTGAAAAAGCCATTGCCCAAACCAATAGAAATTTATCGGGAATAGAAACCGTTTTCTTATTGACAAGTGCCAATACAGCTTTTATCAGTTCGAGTATTGTGCGAGATGTGTATCGTCATGGAGGTGATATATCCTCATTGGTGCCAGATTCAGTAGCTAAGCTTAAACAATAATAACAGCCATTATCCATGTATTATAGTATAATCCACTAAACATGATATGAGCTTTACCATATTATCATTAGTTTTTGGTTTAAGCTCATTTAATATTTTTGATTTATAAACTAAATGTAAAGATTTTGAACAGAGATACATTATTACAATTAGTAAAAGAGTATGGGAGTCCATTATATGTGTACGACACCAATGTAATCGAGTCACAATACAAAAGTATGACAGATGCTTTTACTACAGTTAAAAGACTGCAAATTAATTATGCAGTAAAGGCAATGTCAAATATCAATATTTTAAAGTTTTTTAAAAAGCTAAAATCTGGTTTGGATACTGTATCGATCCAAGAAGTTAGACTAGGTTTACAAGCAGGTTTTGATCCCAAAGATGTTATTTTTACACCGAATGGTGTTTCTTTTGAAGAAATTGAAATGGTAGCGAAAATGGGTGTTCAGATTAATATTGATAATCTTTCAATTCTTGAATTATTTGGGCAAAGATATCCTAAAATCCCAGTTTGTATTCGTATCAATCCGCATATTATGGCAGGTGGGAATAGCAAAATTTCTGTGGGACATATAGATTCAAAATTTGGAATTTCAATTTACCAAGTTCCACATATTAAACGAATTGTTGACAATACAGGGATGTTGATTAATGGTGTTCACATGCACACGGGTTCAGATATTTTAGATATTGATACCTTTTTACGTGCTACTGAGATATTATTTGATACAGCTGAACAGTTTGATAATCTAGATTTTATTGACTTTGGCAGTGGTTTTAAAGTCCCTTATAGACCAGGAGACAAAGCAACCAATATTAAAGAATTAGGACAAAAACTATCAAAACGTTTTAATGAATTTTGTAAAGACTATGGTAAAGAATTGACTTTGCGATTTGAGCCCGGAAAATTTTTAGTGAGTGAGTCGGGTTATTTTTTGACGAGCGTTAATGTTATTAAACAGACGACATCTACAGTTTTTGCAGGTGTTGATAGTGGTTTTAATCATTTTGTTAGACCAATGATGTATAATTCGTATCATCATATTGAGAATTTGTCAAATCCAGGTGTAAAGGAGCGCTATTATTCTGTTGTGGGTTATATTTGTGAAGCAGATACTTTTGCTTCTAATCGTAGAATAGAAGAAATTACCGAGGATGATGTTTTATGTTTTCATAATGCTGGAGCCTATTGTTTTTCAATGGCATCTAATTATAATTCTCGCTATAAACCCGCTGAGGTGATGCTTGTGAAAGACAAACCTTATCTGATTAGGGAAAGAGAAACTTTTGGTGATATATTAAAAAATCAAGAGCTTGATTTAGATTTTTAAAAAGCACTACACCAAGCTTTTTTGTAACTATTCACCCAGTTCTTTTATTTCACGCAAAGGCGCAAAGACGCAAAGAAACAGCTAATATAGCTGTCTTTTTCCTTCTTTTCGTGAAAATATAAAATAATGAATGTAAAGATAAATGCTTTGCATTCATAAACTTAGCGTCTTTGCGACTT
>JAUVOS010000110.1 GCA_030599055.1 Lutibacter sp. | reverse complement strand
GAGTCTTTAAACGTTTCTGTTGCATGTGGAGTGATCTTGTATGAAGTAGTTCGGCAGAGAGGGGTTTGAGATTTGAGATTTGAGATTTGAGATTTAAGATTTGAGATTTAAGATTTAAAATTAATGCTTGTGAAAGTAGTTGTAGTAGTGTTTTCAACAATTTCGTTAGTTTTTTCAGTTGAAGGTGGTTTATAATTCCCATCTTCATCAAAATGAGTGTCAAACTCTGTTTTTTTAAACTCGTAGGTTTGGGACTGTGGTCCAATTTTTCTAAAAATAATCGCAAAAAATAATCCTACTAAAAATCCCGATAAATGCCCTTCCCATGATATTTCTTGTTTAATGGGGAAAATATACCAAATCATACTTCCGTATAAAAAAACTATGATTAAAGACAATGCAACTAACCTATAATACTTGCGAAAAACGCCACTAAAAAAGATAAAACTTACCAAAAGATATATAATACCACTCGCCCCAATATGATAGGCCGGACGCGCTATTATCCACGTAAGCAAACCTGTTAAAATTGTTCCAAATAGAAGTATGGGTAACGCAATCTTTCGATAAAAATAGAGCAAACTCGCCGTCAATACAAATAGTGGTGTAGAATTATTAAACAAATGCTGAGGGCCGGAATGTATAAACGGACTTAGAAAAATTCCTCTTAAACCTTTTAGACTACGCGGATAAATGCCCAATCTGTTAAAATTAAAATCAAACATGAATTCTAACCAATATACAAACCAGATGGTAAAAATAAGGAAGAAAGGAACCAAAAACACCTTTGAATCAAATTTGAATACTGTTTTATGTGATGAATTATCGGCAATCATTGTCAGTTAGGTGTAGGAGTTGAAAGTTAATGGTTAAGTGAAACTACAATTTATTTAATTACAATAACTAATCCATTTCAAATATAATGACAAATTCGCTTATTTTTCTGTCATTATTGGTAGAGAATTTTTGTTTCATTACTTTTACAAGATGAATACACCATTAGCTGAACGTATGCGACCCCATACTTTAGAGGGTTTTATCGGTCAAGATCATATCGTTGGAAAAAAAGGGACACTAACATCTCACATTAAAAAGGGGATTATACCTTCTTTGATATTTTGGGGGCCTCCCGGTACCGGAAAAACAACTCTGGCTCATATTATTGCAAATGAAAGTAAACGTCCGTTTTTTGCATTGAGCGCTATTAATTCAGGAGTCAAAGATGTACGTGCTATCATTGAAAAAGCGAGGCAAAATCCTGGTTTATTTACTACTAAAAATCCTATTTTGTTTATTGATGAGATTCATCGTTTTAGCAAATCGCAACAAGATTCATTGTTGGGAGCCGTTGAAAAAGGTTGGGTGACACTCATTGGTGCTACTACAGAAAATCCGAGTTTTGAAGTGATTCCTGCCCTACTCTCTCGTTGTCAAGTTTATGTGCTCAATTCATTTAATCAAAAGAATCTTGTAATTCTCTTGGAGAAAGCACTTGTTGATGACAAGCTGATCGCTTCAAAAAAAATAGATTTACAAGAAAGCGAAGCTCTTATTCATTTGTCCGGAGGAGATGCTAGAAAATTATTAAATATTTTTGAACTCGTTGTCAATTCTGAAAAAGAACCTATCTCAATTACAAATGAATTGGTGCTAAAGAATGCCCAAAGCAATTTAGCACGATACGACAAAACAGGCGAACAACATTATGACATTATTTCTGCTTTTATTAAATCAATTAGAGGTAGCGACCCTAATGCAGCTGTCTATTGGCTAGCACGAATGGTAGTAGCCGGTGAAGATGTTAAGTTTATTGCACGTCGCATGCTAATTTTAGCTTCTGAGGATATCGGTAACGCAAATCCTACTGCTTTAGTTATTGCAAATAATGCGTTTCAAGCCGTAAGTAGCATCGGGTATCCAGAAGCGCGGATTATTTTGAGCCAATGTGCTATTTATTTGGCGAGTTCACCTAAAAGTAATTCTTCCTATACTGCAATAGATGACGCCATTTCTTTAGTAAAAAAAACAGGAGATCTACCAGTGCCTTTACATTTGAGAAATGCTCCTACAAAATTGATGAAAGAACTCGATTATGGCAAAAATTATAAATACGCACATAGTTTTAAAAACAATTTTGTCAACCAAGAGTTTTTACCAAAAGAACTATTGTACACAAAACTTTACGAACCCGGTAAAAATAATAGAGAAGATAGTTCTAGGGCATTTTTAAAAAAACGTTGGGAAGATAATTATGGGTATTAAATTATTGTAGTCCTATAAAGACAAAAGACCGCTTACTTCGACTCCGCTCAATACAAGTCGCTCAAAGACAAAAGAGAAAAGACCGCCTGGCTACAATTAGAAAAACAGTCATTTACACAATATTCTTTTTCATATGTTTAAATTCTATTTTTTAGCGGTAACATATGGTGTTCGCTATTAATCATTCCCTTGTGTGTCAAGATTAGACATGCTCGTTTCGTATGATAACATAATTTAGAGAATTTTTGTAAAAATTGATTAGTATGATATCAAATTTGTCAAACTTTCACTCCCCTTATTCTCAAAGAAAATAGGTTTCCATGTTTTTTTATTCGGACGCTACTATTATTAAATACAAAGCGAGATGCTCCCTATTTTATCATCACATGGATGCCCAATTGTGCTGAAATATTATTGGCTTTAGCAAGATTGGTCAAACCTAAAACATTATTGACTCCGGCAAATAAATTTATTTTCCAGAGATGAGCAGAAACTGCGAGACCAACATTCGAGGCACTATATTTATTAACTGTATAATTTAAACGGGCTTGCACTATATCATTGAAATTTCTTTCATAAAAAAAACTAGCATCGTATAAGATTTGATTAGGACGGTTTTGTGCATGGATAAGAGCACCAAAAATACTGGCATAAGAATAGGAAACCGATTTGTACAACTCACAAACATTGCTTCTCTTTTTATTAAAAGAATATGCTGCAAAAGCATTGACATGAAAAGGGCGCAAAGATGTGTAGTTATTTCCTTCAATAGTTAGTGGTATATATTCATTAAGTTCATCTTCCAATCGCTGAACATAGCCTATGGGCGAATCATATTCAAATGCTAAACCCTGTGATGTATAATCTCCTTTATAAGCATAGGTTCTTACTTGATTATTGTTAAATATAGCTCCTAAATCGTTAATACTAGCCGCTAAAACCAAATTTTCTTTCATTTGATACGTCAGCCCGAGATCAATTCCAACGCCTTTATTTCCATTAAAAAAAGTTTTATTTGCGATATAACCTCCTTTAAAATAATCTTCAAAATACAAATCATCTCCGCTATTATTTTCTAAAATAATATCTCCATTTTGGTCTTTAATCGGATCGTTATCAGCATCATATTGAACAGCAAATCCTGAAGTTCTAATTGTAATATCTATGTCACTTAAACTATGTGAGTATATATTATCTGCCGTTATATTTGAATTAAAGTTCCCTTTGTTTGAGGTAGCTTGCAAATCATAGGCTGCATTGTACACTTTAAAGCGAATACCAAGATCTAATTTTTTAGTAATACTTTTTTGTAAGCCTACGTGATACACCATTAGCAGGTTCGATTGCATTACAACATCATCAATTTTGTACTCTTTTCCAGGAATACTGGTTCCCTCATAAAATAGATGAAATAATTCTACAGGTAAGGTGCTAAACAAATCTAGTTCTTCGTAAAACCCATAAGAAAGATAGGCATCATTATTCAATCTTTGTCCCATATTTAAAAACTCCATCTTTTGATTTAACAAAAAATAATCGTTTGCAACCAACTGATAAACTGTGTTTTCTACTTTATCTTGAAAAGGAATTGAATTAGTACCAATAACATCATACGCTGTCATGCCTGTAGATTCTAATATTATGTTATGGCTTCCAATTATTGGTAGGGTAAAATGGTAATTTGTTTCTATATTATAAGCTGGATTTAGCATCGCTGCCTGAGGTGTCTGTCCAAAATTATAACTATTGATACCACCTTGTGCAAGTACTACAAATACATTAAAAAACAATAATAATCCAACTAATTTCTTCATATAATCTTAAAATTGGGGTTGCAATATCATATCAAAATGAATTACTGACTGCATTGAGAAATTAGTATTATCATCGGGCTGAATTTGATTCCCATTTCTTAAAGATAGTTTAACATCAATCCTTCGTACACTAGTAAATAAATCGTATTTATCTCCTTCATAAGTTGTTGAATATATGACTGGAGAATTAATAGATTGTATCAAATATTCATCACTTTTCATCAACTCTACATTAGAGCCATTAAAAAAAGTCAATTGGCAATTAATATCTCTATCAAAAGTACTGGAAAACTGAGTCGAAAATAGCAGGTTATCAGTAACGCTTTCGTAATATAAACCACTCAAGTTCACTATATATGGTTTAGAAGGATAGGTGATTTCATTATTATTAACATCCAAAAAATCATTTTGGTTTATGTCTAATTGTAATAATGCAATACTCAGAGGAGTGGTAAATTCAGAAGACTCAATTTGATTATAATCAACATCTTTAATGCAAGAAAAACTAACAAGAACAAGACTTAAAAGCACTAAAACTTTTTTCATTGTCTTTAATATTATGGGGTTAAAAAGGAGATAGGTAACCTTTAGTGGTTATCTTATCTTTCAAACGTCAAATATACTTTTTTATTTCATTTAAATGCATAATTTCATACTTGTGATGTATGGGAAATTTCTTTGCTTCTGGATTAAAATGAATTGCACGCATACCAACATGAATAGCTCCCTGAATATCAGCTTCAAAGCTATCACCAATCATCATGCTGTTGTGTGCTTTTGCACTTGCTTTATTTAGAGCAAAATTAAAAATTTTAGGATTTGGTTTTTTTACACCAACACTTTCAGAAGTAATTAATTCTGTAAAATATTGTTTTATACCGGCTTGTTCCATTTTATGGTGCTGTACCTCACTAAAACCATTAGTGATAATATGCAGTTTGTATTTTGGTTGTAGATACTCTAAAATTTCAATCGTTCCATCAAAAAGCGTATTAAACTTGGGTAAATACTCAAGATATTTTACAGCAATTTGATTAATGAGTGCATCTGAGATAGTGAAGTTTATAGCATCAAATGCTTCTCTTAAACGTCCGTATTTTAATGCTTCTTTTGTGACTTTTTCTTCGCGATACAATTTCCAATAATTGAAATTTATATCAATATATTTTCCAAGGAACTCTTTAAGATCGATGTCTATATGGTTTTCAATAAAACATATTTCATAGGCTTTTGCAGAATTTGTTTCAAAATCCCAAAGTGTGTGATCTAAATCGAAAAAAACGTGTTTTATTGACATTTAATAGGAGTTTTAGTGTAACATTATTAAAACAATTGGTTCTAGTTTAGAATAGCTATGCTTTCAAACTTAATACTTTTGAGGTTTAACCGCAAGGCTCCTTTAGATTTGCGACCTTTGCGTAAATATTTTTTGTGTACCTTGCGGTTAGAAAATAATTGATAATCAATCTATTATATTTTATTTTGGCTAAAAATAGTAAGGTTATTTTAAACTATAGTCAAACAATTTAGTATTAACCTCAATTATTAATCAGAATTACAACTGTTTATTAAATTTGAATCTTGCTGTAATTTTATCGTATATATTGGCTATAAAATAGGCTTTAGGAATCTGATAAACAAACTTTAGAAGCATATACCTGATATAGTCTTTATTTTGTAATAATATTTTTGCAAACTCATCAGTATTAGTTTTATCTTTATTTACAGCCGCTAATTTATAATACCATAAAGCTCGGTTGTAATAAGCTTTATCTAAATTTTTTAGTTGATGATCTTTAAAATAATCTGCGAAAAACTTAAAGTGTTTGTAATTTCTTTTGCGATATTTCCAACTCTTATTAAAATCTTTAACTTGTGAAATACTATTTTTGGAAAGACGATACGATACTGATATGTCTTTGAGTTCTGCCACTTTCATTTTAGAAGCAAAAAATAACCACAAACTATAATCTATAAAATTATCTAAATCTTTTTTGTTTTTGTAATAGAGTTGCAGAAAGTCTTTTAGTAATGAATTTCTAAACACTACACTTGATGAAGACAATGGGTTCGCTAAAAACATTTCATCAAAAGCATAGGTTTTGTAATCTCCTGAAAAATGCTTATCCGAATTTTTTGTTTGATCTAATCTCTCATCATACCAAACAAAATTAGTTCCTAGTAAGCCATAATCTTCATGTTCTTCTAGAAAATCAACTTGTTTTTGAAGTTTTAATGGATCTAACCATATATCGTCGCCATCACAGTATGCTACAAAATCACTGGAGCATGCTTCAAAGCATCTTAAATAGTTTTTTTCAAGTCCGATATTTACATCGGCAGAAATAATTCTTATTTGCTCGGGATAGTCGTTTTTATATGCTTTAACTATTTGTAAGGTATTGTCTGTGCTGGCATCTTCTCCAATAATAATTTCAAAATCAAAGTTTGTTTTTTGTGCTAATAAAGCATCAATTGTTTGTGCAATAACATTTTCCTGATTGTAGGTAAGCGTAACGATATTTACTTTTGTTTGTGCCAAAGTATTGCATTTTAAAAGTCCGATTTATTAAACAAAATCACTCTTTATTTCTGTATTTCCGATATACATCTATCAAGATGCTTTTAATATTCAAATATATAGATTGCTTTGTAATTTCACAATAGGCAACCACAAAAATGAATCCTGATAAAACCTGAATTATCAATGTTATTACAGGAACTGTTTGCAAATAATATCCGATAAAATAAACGATAACACCGGTAAGCAAAGCTAATACAAAGGAAGGAAATATATCTTTAACCTGTTGCATCAGTGGATAATTGATAAATTTATTACTCCAATGAACATTGATGATAAAGGAAAGAACGGACATAAAAATCATTCCTAAAATCATCACTTTAATACTGATAAAAGCGGTGACAATCATCAAGGGTATCGCGATTGATTTTTTGATAATAACCACACGTAAAAATAAATCGCTTCTTCCAAAAACTTTAAGAACTTCTGTATTTAAAGCTTGAATGGGATGTAACATACCTGCAAATACTAACATTTGTAAATAAATAACAGAATCTGCCCATTTTTCACCCAATAAGGAAAGTATCAATGCCTCAGATGTGGCTGCCAAACCAAATAATAGTACAAAGGTTATAAACATAACATTTTGTATTATCTTTCGATAGCTATTCCGTAAGACTACTGTGTCTTTAATCTGAGACAGCATTGGATAGGAAACTTTTGCAATCCAACCTGAAATATTTCTAGAAACCAGGTTTTCAAACCTTTCTGCCCTATTAAAAAAGCCCAATCTTGCTGGTGTATATAATTTACCAATCAATAGATAAAAACCCTTATCATAAACTGTATCGATCAAACCACTTAGTAGTAATCTACTTCCAAAAGAAAATAATTCTTTAAAGGATTGTTTGTCAAAAAGTAAGCTCGGTCTCCATTTTACAAAAATCCAAATTAAGATAGTAGAAATGACAACTCTTGTCAAATGCAATGCCACCAACGACCATATACCATAATCTAGCAACGCCATACTAATCGAAACAATACCTGCAATAAATGAGGCAACTAAAGTAATTTTTGTCTGCAATTTGAAATTCATTTCTCTTTGCAACTTCGCCAATTGAATTCCACCTAGTGCTTCTATTACTAAACCGAATGCTAGCACGATTAAAATACTTTCTAAAATGGGTTGATCGTAAAAAATTCCTATGGGTTTTGCCAGTAAAAATAACAGTATAAAAAAGAATAAACTACTGGCGATATTAAAGACAAAAACAGTTGAATAATCTTTTTGCTCACAAGTTTTTTTTCTAATAATTGCACTATTTAAACCGCTAGATATCAGCACTTGTGACAAAGCGATGAAAATTGCCAACATGCCCATTAAACCAAAGTCTTTTGGTGATAAAATTCTCGCTAAAATAATTCCTACAATAAATTGAAAAAAGTAATTAAAGAACCTTTCTACAAAGTTCCATATCAATCCATAAATAGTTTTATTTTTTAAATCATTCAAAATTGAAAATTATTATTGTCCGATAAAGATAAAAGACCGCTTCGCTCAAAGATAAAAGAGAAAAGACTGCCTAGTTAACCAATAGATAATCTATCATTTACACAAGATTCTTTTTCGTATGATAACATAATTTAGAGAATTTTTTGTAAAAATTGATTCGCATGCTGTCAAATTTATTAAAGCTTTCACTCCCTTTATTCTCAAGGAAAACAGGTTTTTATGTTTATTTACT
>JAUVOS010000029.1 GCA_030599055.1 Lutibacter sp. | reverse complement strand
TGATGAGAAACAGTTTTATGAAAATGACAATAGATATATTCTAGTAGAAGATTCCTTGCAAACACTTCAATATCTTGCAAAATATCATAGACAAGAATTAGGGATTCCAATTATTGCTTTAACAGGAAGTAATGGAAAGACCACTACAAAAGAATTAATCAATGCCGTTTTGTCAAAAAAATATACTATTTCAGCTACAAAAGGGAATCTTAACAATCATATAGGTGTGCCTTTGACTCTTTTGTCGATGACTCCTAAAACACAGATAGGAATTGTAGAGATGGGAGCCAATCATTTTGGTGAAATTGCTTTTTTATGTGAAATCGCAAAACCGGATTATGGATATATAACCAATTTTGGAAAGGCACATTTGGAGGGCTTTGGATCATTAGAAGGTGTTATCAAGGCAAAAACTGAGTTATATCGCTACTTGAAAAAAACAAAAGGGGTTGCATTTCTCAATAGCCTAGATGCAATGCAATTAGAGAAATCAATTGATCTAAAAAGATATATGATTGGTGATGCTATAAAAAGTATTGTGTCGGATGATTTTGTAAAAGTGCAAGTTGAGGACGTTAAAATTAACAGCAATCTTTTAGGCGCCTACAATCATTCTAATATCGCAACTGCGATAGGTATTGGGCAATATTTTGATGTACCACTTACTAAAATTAAAGCTGCAATTGAAGAATATGTGCCTGATAATAAACGTTCCCAGCTCATTAATAAAAAGGATACTACCGTTATTTTGGATGCTTATAACGCAAATCCAACAAGTATGGAAGCCGCAATCATGAGTTTTAAAAACAATTTAGCAAAAAATAAAATCCTGATCCTTGGTGATATGTTTGAATTGGGTAAAAGTGCTAAAAAAGAGCATCAACAAATTGTAGATCTTGCTACTAGTTTAGGTTTCGATAGTATTGTTTTAATTGGCGAGAATTTCTTTAAAACCAAAAGTGTTGCCCCGATAAAATATATAGATTTTGATGCCTTTAAAACTTCCTTTAATAAAACAGACTATAAAAAAGCAACACTACTGATCAAAGGATCACGAGGTATGGCTTTAGAAAGGATTGTGGATTTGTTCATCTCGACTCCGCTCGATGACCAAAACGGCTCCGCTCGATGACCAATCTCAGCTCCGCTTGTCTGCGACAATGACAGGCTAGATGACCAACTCTGACTTTTTATGATGATTACCGTACCCCGAGCGGAGTCGAGGGGGTACACAATACAAAAAAGTATAACCTTAGATTCGTTTCATCTGATCTTTTAGTTGCTTAATTTGTTCTGCAAGCATGTTGTGTTTGTCTAATTTCTTGGCTTCTGCTATCAAATGTGTAGCTTCTCTTTTTCGCCTTTTGGTCATAGCGATACCTGCTAATTGTAATTTAGCCATCGCCAAATCGTGATTCATTGACAAGCCTAGTTTTATCGCTTTTTTAAAGAATTTTTCAGCTTGGGTTAAATTTGTTTGAGAGGTCATAATACCTTTCATTAAGTTGTAATAGCCTTCTTGTTTTTGAGTTAAAGCACTACTAGGGTTTTTAATTTTGTCGAGTAATCTATTAGCACCATCAAAATCTTGTTTTCTCAATTTTAAAAAAACAAGCAACAAAATCTCATTTTTAAAATAAAAGAAAACAAAAAGTCCTGCCAGCAATACGATGCTGATACCATTCATTATATGTCCTTGCGAAAACTCAAATACAGACCAAGCTGATATTAATGCTGCTGCTACTAATTTTATATATTTATGGAACATGATTTGATTTACGATTTATGATTTGTTATTGCTCCTTGAAAAGCGATGCAAATTTAGTTATTTTTTAGCAGTTCAGCCAATTGACTCGTCAGATTTTTACGATGATAAATAGAAGTGTTGTGAGAATTTACTTGTAGTTTGTTTTTTAAATAGGACTCAAAATAGTCTAATATTACTCTTTTTAAAGTTACTTCATCGTTGAATGCAATTACTTGTCCAGCATTGGTTTTATTAATTATTGTAGCTAAATCTCCATCAATTGGAGCTAAGGCTAAAACAGGTCTTTTTGCCTGTAAATATTCAAAAATCTTTCCTGTAATAATGCCTTTTGCATTAGGAACCTGATTGATGAAAAGTAATAAAACCTGACTTTTCTTTTGGTATTTTAATACTGAATTATGAGGAATATAATTAGTATAACTGATATATTTTTCGATATGATATTTTCGGATAGAATCTTTGACTTCATCGGCAACTTTCCCAATTAAATTTATTTTTACATGGGAATCAAATTCAGGATGCTCCTCCAAAATCTCTTTTATTACCTTCCAAAATGTAATCGGATTTCTATCTGCATTGAGCATACCAATATGCGTTAGCGTAAAAAGGGAATCTAAAGTAATGTTTTCTTCGATACCTTCATCATCAAACCCATTGGTTAAAACTTTACAATTCGGATTAACAGAAACATATTTTTCATACATTGTATTTCCTACGACAGTAACTAAATCTGCTTTTGATAAAACAGTTTGTTCAAGGATTTGGTGTTTTTTGAAACTCTTTTTAGTTAAAGGAAGTTGATGAAAATAATCAATTTCTGTCCAAGGATCTCTAAAATCTGCCAACCATTTTGTTCTGGTTTTTTCTTTTAATGATTTTCCAATTAAATGAACACTATGCGGAGGTCCAGTGGTTATAATCCAATCAACAGGATGCTGTTTTATATATTTTTTGAGCTTTCTAACCGAAGGCTTTATCCAAAATTTACGCGCATCGGGTATAAAGTAATTAGCTCTTATATATTGGACTATTTTTTGAAATTTTGATGGATTTTTTTGTAAAAAACCAGCAGCAATTTTTTTATTATTCTTTCCAAGAAATTTGTTTGGTTCATATATTTTTTGACGTATTATCTCAATGTTTTCTGGGATATTATTTGCTAGATCTTTATCAGTAATCGGATAATTTGGGTTAGCAACAGTAAATACAATTGGTTCTATACCAAAATCATGGAGATATTTTACAAAGTACAACCAACGCTGAACGCCGCTTCCTCCGGCAGGTGGCCAATAATATGTGATGATTATAACTTTCAAATCATTTTGAGGTTTTGTTCAATTTCTTGATACATTTTCACCAAGTTTTTTACCGTAAGTTCCCAATGAAAATCATTTTCAATAAATTTAGTTGCATTTTCTCCAAATTTAGTATATAAATTCTTGTTTTTGAATAATAAAACTACTTTTTCAGCAAAATCAATCGGATTTTTTTCAATATGAACTAATCCTGTTTTAGTTTTTTTGATCAAATGCATCTGTGCAGTAGCGTTACTCACCAATACAGGTAAACCGAAGCTCATATATTGAAAAAGTTTGTTTGCATATGCTACATCATGTTGTTTACTTTTAAAAAGAGGTGAAATTCCAATATTTGCTGCTTTTATGTAAGAGCCCAATAATTTTTCATTTTTCCAGCCTTCAAAACTGACTTGTTTATCGATGTTTAAATCTTGAATTTGCTGTTTTAAAACAGAATCGACACTACTTTTTCCAACGATGACTAAACGGATATTGGGAATTGTTTTTTTTAGTAAAGGAATTGCGTCAATTGCTGTTTGTAAACCACGTCTTAGCCCTGTATCACCAATGTATAAAAGCACAAAATCATTTGTAAATCTATTGACTAATTTTTTGTCAATAGTTGCTTCCTTATAAAATGATTTTCTAACTGAATTTGGAACCAAAACAACTTTTTCTTTATTGGTTTTTAGACGATCTTTAATGAGATTAACGAATTCCTGTGAAACGCTAACAACTTTTGTTGTGTTTTCAATAAATTCTTGCTCTTTTTTAAGCCATTTAGTAGGAGAAATTAAATACTTACCAGGAAATTTTTTTAAATGAGGATAGTCTTTCATAACTTCTGGGTAGTTGTCATGTAAGTCCAGAATAATCGGGAGCTTATATATTTTATTCAATTGAAAAACACTGCCGGCAATTCGCATATCGTGAATGTGTAAAACCTCAATTTTATACTTTTTAATAAAATCAGAAATCTTTGGTTTTAACAAAAGAGAATACAGTGGCAAATCATAAGCAAGTGCAGAAAGCTTGTATGTAATTTGATTGGATTTACATCGTTTGACTTTTATTCCTTTATAATCCTCGTTCACTTCGTCAGCATAGGTCAAACAAAACAAGAATACTTTGTGCCCCGATTCAATTAAGGTCAAAGCTTCATTTTCTACCCTTGGATCGGGAGGAAAAGTTTTGTCTAAAATCATTCCTATACGCATATATTTTTTTTAAAAATTATGTCAATTTCTTTCTAAAAAACCACCAGAATAATAGTAGCCCAATAAATGATAAATATCCTATCAAACTGTACAATGCCCCTTTTTGAACAATTTCTGGTTCAAATTTAAATATAATTTTGTGTTTCCCTTCTGGAATCAATAGGCCACGTAGCACATAATTTGCTTGAATAATTTCGTGTTCTTTCCCATCTATATAGGCTTTCCATCCGTATGGATAATACATTTCAGAAAACAAGGCTACTTGTTCGATATAAGATTCACTAGTATAACTGATTTCATTTGCTTTATATTCTTTTAAATCTATAGTTGCCGTACTGTCAATTAGCCAAGTATTTTTAGGAATCAAGTCACGATACTTTTCATTTAAAATAGCTTTATTTTTTGTGAGGCTATCTAAAGCTTGCATTTCTGCATCAGCAGATTTCACCCATTTAATATCAGAAGCAAACCATGCATTGCCATAGGCCTCATCATTCACTTGCACCTGTTTGTTCCCATTCTCATCCGCTAAAATCAGATATTTAGTGTTGAGCATATTTAGCACCTCATTGTTGCTTTTTTCTATTTGATAGTCAAATAATTCTTGATACCTACGTGGTTTGGCTGCGTGATAGCCACCAATAGATTTGTGGAAATAAGATGTGCTTCCGTCATTTAACGGATTTACGGTGAAATTTGCTACCCGATAATGTCCTTTATCTTGCAAAATTGCCTTGTCTACGTCGGAAGCTTTAAAAGGTTTTTCAACACGTAAAGCCGACTTAAAATCATCTGTATTGACGTAGCGTTTGGCAACTCCAATTCCATCAAAAAGAAGTAAAAGTCCAATAACTCCAATTACCGGAAGGGCTTTCAATTTATTCTTAATAAACAACCACAAAGTAGCAGCACTAATAAGAACCAATAGAAGTGTACGTAAACTATCTTTAAAAAGTATGCTTTTTCTATCTTGAACTAAGGCATCTGAAAAATCAGGAATCATCGAGTTGTAGTAAGCATCGTTTCCGCCTTCAAAAGCAAACCACGAGCTGCCAAATAATAAAAAGAACAAAGCGATTCCTCCCGTAATTACACTCGCATATTTTAAGGCTTTTTCCTTTTTTTCTTTTATGATAGTTTTATCAAACAGCACTTTTTGTAAACCTAAAATGGCTAGAATTGGAATTGACAATTCTATTAATACTTGGATAGATGATACAGCTCTAAACTTGTTGTAAAGCGGTACATAATCAATAAAAAAATTGGTTAAAAATGATAAATTCTTACCCCAACTAAGTAATAAAGCTAATCCTATAGTAGCGAGCAGCCATTTCCTGTTCTTTGATTCTACTAAAAATAGACTTAATATAAATAGAAAAATCAAGACCGCACCAATATATGCCGGTGCAGCTACAATGGGTTGTTTTCCCCAATATGTCGGTGCACTTTTTGCAAAATCCTTTGCTTGTCTGGCCCCTATTTTTTCTTTAAGAAAATTGTAGGTATGTGAATCTGTTCCTAGGTTTTCTGAATTTCCTCCGCCCATTAATCGCGGGATAAATAAATTGAAAGTTTCGAGAATTCCATAACTGTATTCCGTAATGTAGTTCTTTTCCAATCCTGTAGAAATTTCTTTGGGTTTTCCCTCTGGCGTCAGCGTCAATTCACTTGTGCTTCGTGTACTCTCTTTGGCATATTCACGAGTTGGCAAAAGATGATTTGCATTGATAACTACTGATAGAATTGCGGCGATTAGAAGTAAAACAACAGATTTAAAATAACTAGTTATTTGTTTTTCTTTGAATGCGGACACAAAATATACAATTCCTAAAATTAACAACATAAAGAATAGGTAGTACGTCATTTGTACGTGACCTGCGGCTATTTCTAGGGCTGCTGCTAGTGTTGTAAGAATAAAGCCCACATAGTATTTCTTTTGAAAAATAAGCAAAACACCTGCTAAAACCAAAGGCATATAGCCTATAGCATGAGCTTTGGCATTGTGGCCAACCCCGAGAATTATGATGAGATAAGTGGAGAAGCCAAAAGCTAAAGATCCTAATATTGCCAAGCGCCAATCTACTTTTAATACGAGCATCAATACAAAAAAGCTAATAAAATACAGCATTAAATAATCAGCGGGTCTCGGTAAAAACCGAATAAGCTTGTCTAATTTTTTGATGTAATCATGTGGATAATACGCACTAACTTGATAGGCGGGCATACCTCCAAAAGCAGCATCTGTCCAATAAGGTTCTGTGTCATTTTTTTCTCTAAAATCTTTTATTTCTTTAGACATTCCTCTAAATTGAGCAATGTCACTTTGAAAGAGTTTTTTTCCTTCTAAAATAGGAGAGAAATATACAACCGATGCAAGAATAAATGTTGCAAGTGCTATTAGATATGGTGTAAAGCGTTTTAGATTCATAATTCGCTTATTATTTTAGTTAGTAGTTTACTGTCTTTCTACAAGCTCAATTTCAAATAATTTTCCCCAGTGCTTGCCAGTTACAAAAAGTCGATCTCCTTTTTTATCGTAAGCTATTCCGTTTAAAACATCATCATTTTTATCCAAATTTTGTGTTTTGGCAATTTCTTTTTCCAAACCGTTCAAATCTGCAATTCCTTCAATGGCACCATTTTTTGGATTCATGATAAGTAAAATGTTTTTTTGCCAAACATTCGCATATATTTTACCATTTACATATTCGAGTTCGTTTAAATCTTTTACTTTTTGTTTGTTGGAATACGATTCAATAAATCCTGTTTCCTTTAGAGTCTCAGCATCTAAGAACCAAACTTTTTCGGTGCCATCTGTTTTTATTAATTTTGCGCCGTCATTAGTCAATCCCCAACCTTCAATACTTTGACCATAGTTAAAAGTGCCGGTTTGCTTAAAATCATTAAAATCATAGATAAGACCAATTTTATTTTGCCATGTTAGTTGATAAATTTTGTCGTTGAGAATTGTCATCCCTTCAGCAAAATAGGTCGGTGCAAGATCTATCTTTTTTAGTACTTTTCCATCTTTAAGGTTTACTTTACGAAGGGTTGATTTTCCTTTTCTCCCTGTACTTTCATATAAAAAACCATTTTTATACTCTAAACCTTGTGTATAAGCCTCAACATCGTGCGGATAGGTATTTATAATTTTATAGTTGTAAACTGTGGGTTCTTTATCGGCTAATAACACGATAGTGTTGGTTAATTTTTTGGTTTTTGTTCCGTAAAAAACGATGGCAGAGATTATATGTTTTCCCAAACGTTCATTTGAAACATCTATTTTTGAAGGCTTATCGATGCTCTTTCCGTCAAAAGAATAGGTGATTTTATCGATAGGTTGGTCATTTAGTTCTTTAACAGAGATGTTAAAAGTTTCGCCAACTGCTATTTTTTTTGGAGAATCGAACTGAAATTCATACTCTTTTTCACAAGCTGTGATAAATAAAACACTGATTAACAAGAGGAAATGGCTGTATTTATGCATTTAAACGATTTTAAAGATTATATTTGCAAATAAAACAAAAACATTTTTTGTGGTTTCAAAAATATGGTTAAATTTGCACACTCGAAAATAAACTCGATATAAAATGAAAAAAGGTATACATCCGGACAATTATAGATTGGTAGCTTTTAAAGATATGTCAAATGATGATGTGTTTATTACAAAATCTACTGTACAAGCAAAAGAAAAAATAGAAGTTGATGGTGTAGAATATCCATTGATTAAATTGGAGATTTCAAGAACTTCACATCCTTATTACACTGGTAAGACAAAATTAGTAGATACGGCGGGTCGTATTGACAAGTTCAAATCTAAATATGCTAAGTTTAAAAAATAGACGAAGTATATACAACATAAAAAAAAATCCGTTTTGATTTTAATCAAAACGGATTTTTTTTATTAAAAAGTTTAAAAGTTTTAGAATTGGTAACGTACACCTAAAGCAATATCAAAGTCAGCATCATCCCCATAATTTCCAATAATGCCAAATTCGGGACGTACATCTAGTGATAGTAGCAAAGGAAAATCAAAATTATATTCAATTCCAACATCTCCATCGAGATTTAAAAATAGACCTTCATCAATACCTAGTATTGCATTATTATCATTCCAACTCCAACTTCCAACACCAGCACCAATACCGGCATACCAATTAAACCCTTCGGTTATATTCCAGACCCACTGATATAATCCTGATAATTTAAAAGCGTCGAAGTGGTTGTGATTTCTAAAACCTAAATCAAATTCTAGTCTATTGTTATCACCTAATGCATGCTGGTATGAGATTTCTCCTCCTAAACCATCACTATCTCCTAGACGAAGACCAATTGCATGTTTTGAAATGTCTTGTGCGTTGCTATAAGATACCATACTAAGTATCGCAATAGCTGTAATTAAAATTTTTTTCATAATATTCATTGTTTTGAGTTAAATAAAAAATTAATATTCTAATAATTCTTGTGTAAATACATTTATTGTGCCAATGTAATAAACAAGTTTATGTTTTTTTAATATTGTTTTAAACTCTCGCAAACTATTCTACTTTTAAGTAGCTTTCCACATTAATAGCTACTTCACTCCATGTTTTACTAATACCATCATTACCGGTGTGTTTGTCTTCGCATTGTTGGTGTAATGAAGCTAAAGCCTCTTGTGCATTCCAATCTAATATATCCATCTTTCCATGCATTGAAATCATTTGTCCATCAATAAAGTATGTTAATGGAATGGTTTTAGTCATACCATTCATTTGTAGCGAGGCATTGATTAAGGTGTCGTTTTGAATGTTAAGTTTACCACTTAATAGGTCTGTTTGATCCATTATTTTAAAGAAGAAATTTTTTAGCTTTGTGTCACGACTTTCTTCATTGCTAAAAAGACTGCTAACAGGAATAGAAAACTCAATACCATCAATAGTTTCTTTTGCTGTATTGGCAAGCTTACTGTTTTTTATTGTGAGCTTCATAAACTGTCCTTTGACGGGTATTTTAGCAGTTGTTTTATAGCCTGTCCAGAAAACAGTAGTTGTTTCAGGAACGACAGAATATTTTTTACCTGTTAAGTCGAATTGATTTTCGGTATTTTTAGATTTTTTAAATTGGTCGCATGAGTTTAGTGTTATCAAAGCAGAAAATGCAATAATTGGAATAAATGATTTAGATAAAAAAAATCGCATAATGATTGTATTATAGTTAGTTTGTGAAGGCTAAGGTACTAATTTTTTACAGCAATTATCTGTTCGCCACCTCGAACTTTATCTCCAATCTTTACGTTTACCTCAAAATCTAAAGGAACAAAAACATCGGCACGCGATCCAAATTTGATGAAACCGGAATCTGCACCTTGTTCAACTTGTTCATCTACTTTTGCGTAGTTTACGATACGTCTAGCAACTGCCCCGGCGACTTGCCTGTATAGTATCTTGCCAACTGTTTTATTCTCAACAACAATTGTTGTTCGTTCGTTTTCCGTTGAGGATTTTGGATGTGAAGCAACTAAGTATTTACCTTTGTGATATTTTGACAAAATAACTTTTCCACTGATTGGATAACGAGTTACATGTACATTTAAAGGTGTCATAAAAATTGAAATTTGACGTCTTTTATCCTTAAAATATTCGGGTTCTGTGACTTCTTCTATTGCGACGATTTCACCATCAACGGGAGCAATAATATGTTCTTTATTTTTGACGGTATGTCGCTTGGGGTTTCTAAAAAATTGTAGAACGAGAATAGCAAGAATAAGAAGCGGAATTTGAATGATTTTCTGTAAGCTGTAATCAGAGATTAATTCTCCTGCCGCTACAACTCCAATTGCCAAAATGACAAAAGTTATAAATATAATTTTGTATCCTTCTTTGTGAAACATAGTTTTTAAAAAATTGGAAATTAGAATTCTGAATCCGTAGTCTATTATTACTGTTTTTACCAACTAATCATTAGCAGATAAATAAAAATAAAAGGTGCTGAAAAAATAACACTATCCAGTCGATCTAAAAATCCGCCATGACCCGGAATAAAATTACTGCTATCCTTAACGCCGGCTTGTCTTTTAAACATGGACTCAATCAAATCGCCTAAAACACCAAAGGTACTAACTATTGCCGAAAAAACAACCCAATCTACAAATGAAAGTTTTGTAAAATACAAGGATAATAGATAACCTGCAAGAAATGTAAAGAGCATTCCTCCCAAAAAACCTTCTACGGTTTTGTTAGGAGATATTCGTTTTAATAACTTAGTTTTTCCAAAATTTTTTCCAATCAAATAGGCAAAACTATCATTAACCCAAACCAATATAAATATACCTAGAATTGTAGTATTTACGTACTTAAATTCGTTATTTATAAAAGGTATTTGTGCTATTAATGTAAAGGGGACAGCAATATAAATGATACTTAAAAATATTTTCCCTAAGTGACTGATTACTGCTTCTTTTTTTGCAAATAGAATGGATATAAAAGCTCCAAAAAAACTTAAAAAAACAGCAATCCCTGCATATTCTGAAAGACTTCTTAAGTGGATTCCTTTAACATTTAAAGCGTTGGCGAAGATAAATAATAGTATAGCGATTATATAGGGGAATACACTTTTTAATTGAATAATAGTGCAGAATTCATAGAGGCTAATTAGCATTAGCAAAAAGAATAGACTAATAAATACTATTTTACTAAATAAAATTCCAAATGTTAATATGGAAACGTAGATTGCGCCAAAAACTACTCGTTTTGTAAAATTGTTCATTGGTTATAAATCTTCTAGAAGTAACAAATATAAGTTTTTTGAATTGGTATTTCCGTAGTTTAAAAAATTTGGATCTTTTTTAAAAGGTAAATAATCCTTAATTGGACTGATATTTGTTGGGATTTCTTTTTTAAATCGATGTTTTATGCTAGAAAGTGCTTTGTCTTTATTGTGAATGAGTTGCCGTGTAGTTGCAAATACAATAAAGTTAATAGGGTAGTGTGTTAGTTTAGCATCTTTTAGTTGATTTGACGAAAACAAAATACTTCCGTCTTCTACGATCAAATGCTCACATTTTGTGTAAAGAGCGACAGCATTATTTTTGTTTTCTATTCCTATGACATTTAAATCTTTATTTAATTCTTCTTCAAAACATTTAGCTGATTTCCAAGCATTTTCTTTAAAAATATTTTGTAAGTATTCTAAAACCTCTTCTTTTTGAGTACAATATAAAAACTTACCTCCTTTACTTTTAAACTGTTCAACAAAATGTGTGTCAAGTGGAACATCATCAAAGGGAATATTTTTAGGTTCCTGCTCTGGATTCTTTTGTTTTTTGCCAAATATGTTATCAAATACACCCATTTACAAGCTTAGGATTTTTCGTCTTCCTTTTTATTATCTTTAGAAATATCTTTTTCCAAAGAGGCATCTAAATTTGCATCTTTCTTTTTATCACCATTTCCATTTAAAGTTTCCTCAGTTAATGTTTTTTCATGAGGACGTTTGCCAAATATCTTTTCTAAATCATTTTGAAAAATCACCTCTTTTTTCAACAATTGTTCTGCTAAAACGGTTAGTTTTTCTTTATTTTTATCTAAAATAGCAATCGCACGTTTGTATTGTGTTTCAATAATATTTGATATTTCATCATCGATTATTTTGGCTGTTTCATCACTATACGGTTTTGTAAATCCATATTCTTGATTGCTTGGATCGTAGTAGGTTAAATTTCCGATTTTTTCATTTAAACCATAGACAGTAACCATAGCACGTGCCTGTTTGGTGACTTTTTCTAAATCATTTAAAGCACCTGTTGAAATTTCATTGAATATAACTTTTTCTGCTGCTCTACCACCTAGTAAAGCACACATTTCATCTAGCAATTGGTTGGTTTTAACAATCATACGTTCTTCAGGTAGGTACCAAGCAGCACCTAGAGAACGACCTCTTGGTACAATGGTGACTTTTACTAGTGGAGCTGCATGTTCAGTCATCCAACTAACCGTAGCGTGACCCGCTTCGTGATAGGCTATTGTTTTCTTTTCAAGTGCTGTTACAATTTTATTTTTCTTTTCTAAACCTCCGATAATACGGTCAACAGCATCTAAAAAATCTTGATGATGTACTTTCTTTTTTCCTTTACGGGCTGCTACAAGAGCTGCTTCATTACAAACATTGGCAATGTCAGCTCCTGAAAAACCTGGTGTTTGTTTTGATAAAAATTCTATATCAATATCTTTGGATAGCGTAAGTGGTTTTATATGTACCTCAAAAATCTCTTTTCGTTCGTTTCTATCTGGTAAGTCAATAAATATTTGACGATCAAATCTACCAGCACGCATTAAGGCTTTATCCAAGATGTCTGCTCTGTTTGTCGCTGCAATAACAATAACATTAGCATCAGTTTCAAAACCGTCCATTTCGGTTAAAAGTTGATTTAGCGTGTTTTCTCGTTCGTCATTTCCACCTGTCATAGCATTTTTTCCTCTGGCGCGACCTATGGCATCAATTTCATCAATAAAAATTATGGAAGGTGCTTTTTCTTTGGCTTGTTTAAAAAGATCACGAACACGTGAGGCACCAACACCAACAAACATTTCTACAAAATCGGAACCTGAAAGAGAAAAGAATGGAACTTCTGCTTCACCAGCTACAGCCTTAGCAATTAAAGTTTTTCCTGTTCCCGGAGGGCCAACTAAAAGTGCTCCTTTTGGTGTTTTTCCACCAAGAGCAGTATATTTATCAGGGTTTTTTAAGAAATCTACAATTTCTTCCATTTCCTCTTTGGCTCCTTCTAGCCCGGCTACATCTTTAAAGGAAGTTTTAGATTTTTTATCTTGGTCAAATAGTTTGGCTTTTGATTTCCCAATATTAAAAATTTGACCACCCATACCGCCACCTGAACTACCACCGGACATTCGTCGCATTATATAAATCCAAATCCCGATAAACAGAATAAAAGGTAGTATATTCGATAGAATCATTATCCAATCGCTACTTGCTTCTAATCTGTATACAAGTATTTGCTCTTCGGTTTTGGCAGTATCTAGTTTTTCTTGAAATAACTGTAAGTCTCCAAATCTGAAAACATAATATGGATCTTTAGTTTTAGCACCAAACATACCACCATTCCACGCTTTTTCATGTTCACTTTTTTCTGCAGCTTGTTTGTTTAAATAAGCTGTAGCCAGACGTTTTTGGTCAAAAATTATAACACTGTCAATTTCTTTATTTAGCAATAAAGTTTCGAATTCTGACAGTGAAATATCATGCACATTCTTATTCGGATTTGTGTTTTGAAATAGCATGTATCCTAAAAAAAGGAATATGGTTATATACAACCAATTAATTCCTTTGGGTTTTTTAAGATCTTTTAAGTCCGGTTTTTGAAAGGGCTTCTTTGGATTATTTTGATCTTTATTTTCAGCCTCTTTTTTTGGCTGCTCTTTTATATTTTTTGTATCCTTACTCATGTAGTTTTCTTATGTTAGTTCTGAAAAAGTAGTGATTTTGGCATCGCCCCATAAGCTTTCTAAATCATAATGCTCACGTGTAGGTTTTTGGAAAATATGTACTACTATATTTACATAATCCATTAAAATCCATTCGGCTGTTCGCTCACCTTCTGTATGCCAAGGTTTTTCTTGTAATTGTTTACTTACTTCTTTTTTAATGCTAGCGGCTATGGCATCGACATGTGTATTTGATGTGCCGGAACTGATTATAAAATAATCGCAAACGCTGTTTTCAATTTTTCTTAAATCTAATAAAGTTATATCTAATCCTTTACTATTTTCAATACTTTTAATTATTTGTGTAATCAGTTGGTCTGCGCCTTTTTTTGATTTAGCCATTTACTAGTTTTAAATTAGTTACAAAAATACATAAAATTGCTCTTTCCTAATAAAGCGCTACGTGTTTATTATTCACATTCGTAGCAAAGTGGTATTTTTGTATTCTAAATATTTATTCTGTATCAATTGATAGTCAAACTCCATACCACGCATTCAACAAATAACTACCTTAAAGAATGGATTGTCAAAAACAATTCAGAAAATTTTATGCTAGTTGTTGCAACTCATCAAACAGAAGGTAGAGGGCAAATGGGAACAAAATGGCACTCAGAAGCTGGTAAAAATCTGTTATTCAGTATGTTTATACAATTGTCATCATTTTCAATCGACAGACAATTTCAATTAAATCAAGCTGTTTCTTTGGGTTTGTTGCACGTGCTAAAAAAGTATATACCAGGTGTGCAAATAAAATGGCCTAACGACATATTGGCAGATACCAAAAAAATTGCAGGTATTCTTATTGAAAATACTGTCAGTAATAACAAGATTAAGCACAGCATTGTTGGTGTTGGATTAAATGTCAATCAAATGAAATTTCCTAAAGAAATTCCAAATGCAAGCTCATTGAAGCTATTGAGTAAAAAGGATTTAGATTTAGATAAATTGCTATTAGAGATTAAAGAATCGATAAAAAAAAGTATTTTTAATCTAAAGGAAGAACAAGACGATAATTTCCAAAACGAATATTTAGATAATCTATATTTATATAAAAAAAAGACAAGTTTTCTAAATGAGAAAAATAAAGAGTTTGTTGGAAAAATTATAGGTGTTACTAAAGAAGGGAGATTACAAATTGAACTTAATAGCAAAGAGCTTGTTGATTTTGGGAATAAAGAAGTTGGCTTTATTATACTTTAAATCCGAAAGTCTTTTTATAACTGACACGAATTACACTAATTGACACTAATTTTTCGCACTTAAATAAGTGATGTAATATAGTGATATATGCCTGATAATGATTGAGCTAATTAAATCCTTGCGAATTTTAGGTCATACAATAAATAGGACTATGTTTACTTTGACACACAGTTTAACCTTAAAAAATAACGCTAATATTTAAGGTCAGATAATTTTTTGGATTTTATTTTATGAGTTTGTTGCTTAATTATCCATTTGTCAAGATAAATATACCTATAGACTTCCGTTATGAAAACAATAAATACATGCTCTAGTTTAGAATAGCTATGATTTCAAACTTTAATACCTTTAAGGTTTAACCGCAAGGCTAAGTTTTACGCAAGGTACCAATGCTTTGCGACCTTTGCGTAAATATTTTTTGCCTTGCGGTTAAAAAATAATTGATAATCAATCTATTATATTTTAGCTAAAAATAGTAATGCTATTTTAAACTAGAGCCTAAATACAATATAACATTCAGAATATCAGTAATATATATTCAAAAAAAATAGATATTTTTCTTTTTGGATTCAATAATTACAGTGAAGTCATCTTCTCCGCCAAACCATCCAATAACTTTTGCAGAGGCTTTTTAAGCATCATCGCCATCATTGCGTTTATTTCTCCTTCAAAAAACAATTGTGCTTCACTTTGATTGTCGTCAAGCACATTTATTTTACAGTTTAGATAAACAGGAAAAGCATCAGAAGTAGCTTTGAGTTTTATTAAATCAAACTCTTGTTTTTCGTCAAATGCCAAGCGAATAGCTGGCATTCCTTTTAATTGAAACTTAAAAGAATCCTCTCTTACACTAAACTCTTCCAAAGAATCAGGTAAAATTGCTTTAAAATTTTCTAAATCTGTCAAAAACGTAAAAAGTTCTTTTTGTGATTTTTGTACGGTTGATATGGGACTTTCTAGGTTCATTGTTGAATTGTTGAATTGTGTAATTGTTGAATCGTTTAACTGTGTAATTGTTGAATTGTGTAATTTTCAAATCATCTAATTTTCAAATCATTAAATTCCTTTCCATTCACTCGGATTGTTTCGCCAATTACTAAGTACCTTATTCTCTTTATCAGAAATTGTACCATTTTCAAG
>JAUVOS010000013.1 GCA_030599055.1 Lutibacter sp. | reverse complement strand
TATTTTTCCATTTTTTACAATCATTACGAAAGGAACAGTAGAAATATTCATGGCACGTTTAAATTTTTGATTGGGGTCTAATAAAACTTCATATTCCCAGCCTTTTCCATTTACTAAGGGTTTTACACGTGATTTAGTTCTGGCATCATCTGTTGAAACAGCGATCAATTCAAAACCGAACTCGTCTTGTAAATCCTCGTATTCTTCAGCAATTGCATCCAATTCATTGATACATGGAACACACCAAGTTGCCCAAAAATCAAACACCAAAACTTTGTCTTTACTCAATTCTTTAAGAGATACTGATTGACCATCCATATTTTTTAAGGTGATGTCAGGCAAAGAAGTTTGTGCATTAATAAGCAGTGAGGATAAAAGAAAAAAGAAAAGGATACTTGTTTTTTGTATCATGATAGTCGTTTGAGAATTGCTAATTAATTGTGTTTTATTAATCAATGTGCAATAATACTAATTTTTAATATATTTGCATCGTATTTTTTATAAACAAAATCTATTCCAAACTTATGAAATTAGTGCAAATTAAATATATTTTTATTTTAGGATTTACATTATTGAGTTTATTCTCTTGTAATGATGAGGATATTTCCATAATTACTGCAATCAAAGTAACTCCTAGTGATGTACAATTATTGATTAACCAGGAATTTAGTTTTGAGGTAAAAGGTAACAATTCAGAAATAATAACAAATGATGCTACGATAAAAGTTAATGGTGTGGCGATTGAAAATGCAACTTTTAGCAGTTCTAATCCTGGAGAATTTGAAGCACAAGCTTTTTATCAAGACATGGAAAGTGAAATAGTTAATATAAGTGCGGTCTATCCTTCTGGATATATTCAAAATGTTCTTGTTGAAGATTATACTGGAACTTGGTGTGTGAATTGTCCGAGACTCAGTTGGGCTATAGAATTGGCGAAACAAGCTTCTGATAAAGTAATTTCTGTTGGAATACACTATTTTGATGAAATGGAAATGGATGGAGTTAGTGATTTAATTAATGAATTTGGTATTGTAAATTATCCAACAGGCATAATTAATAGAATTAATGTTTGGGATAATGTAGTTCAAAATACGGAAGCAGTAACTAATTTAACAGGATATGGTGCTCCTTTAGGTCTGTCAATAGATTCTAGTATTAACGGTACAAATATTGACGCTACTATTGAAGTAGGATTTTATGAAGACGTAACGACCCCGTTAAAAATAGTTGTTTATTTAACAGAAAATGGATTGGTTTACGATCAACAAAATAGTACAGAATATTATGGAGGACCGGGGTTAATTGTAGATTTTGAACACAACGATGTCTTAAGAGCTATCTACACTAATTATTTAGGAGAGAATATTCCCACAGCACAGACAGTGATTGATAATGTCTATTCATTATCCTTACAAAAAGCAATACCTACAAGTGTTCAAAATAACGACCAATTACATTTAATTGCTTTTGTTACAGATGCCAATACTAATGAAGTTATAAATGTACGTGAAGTAAAAGTAGGAGAGGAGCAGGAACTACAAGAATTATAGCCAGAGAATATTCCAAGTTTTTATTCCAATATTTAAAAAAAAAGTTTGTACTTTTGCGGGCTCATTTAATAATCAAGGTCGCGTACCTTAAAATTTAACAAATATGCCAGTAAAAATTAGATTACAAAGACACGGAAAGAAAGGAAAACCTTTTTATTGGATCGTAGCAGCAGATGCACGTTCTAAAAGAGATGGTAGGTTTTTAGAGAAATTAGGAACTTATAATCCAAACACAAATCCTGCTACCATCAATATTGATGTAGATGGAACCGTAAAATGGTTACAAAATGGTGCACAACCCACCGATACAGCTCGTGCAATTTTATCTTATAAAGGAGTAATGTATAAAAATCATTTATTAGGAGGTGTTGCAAAAGGTGCTTTTTCTGAAGAAGATGCTGAAAATAAATTTGAAGAGTGGTTGGTAGATAAAAACTCTAAAATTGAAGCGAGCTCTAAAAAAATTGCTAAATCTAAAGAAGATGCAAAAGCAAAAGTTTTAGAAGCTGAAAAAGTAGTGAATGAAGAGCGTATGGCCGCTGCCAAAGATGCTGCAAATGCTACGATTAAAGCCGAAGCAGATGCAAAAATCGCTGCTGAAGCTGCTAAGAATGCTGAAAATGAAGTAGAAGAAACAAAACCTGAAACAATTGATGATGCCGCAGCAGCCGCTGCAAATGAAGGAAAACCTGAAGCAAAAACAGAAGGTGAAGCAAAAGAGGATAAAGCATAGACAATGCAATTAGCAGACTATTTTTACGTCGGTAAGATCGTTCGTAAGTATAGCTTTAAAGGTGAAGTTATTATTTTGGTTAATAGTGACTACACAGAAATCATAACAGAATCGGAATCAGTTTATATCACAATCGGTGATAATCTGATTCCTTTTTTTATGGAAAAAAAATCTTGGCAGAGAGCAGAACAATTTCGTGTTCAATTCGAAGATGTATATTCCGAAGAGGATGCAAACCACTTACTTCATAAAAAAGTCTATTTACCCAATACTTTACTACCTAAAAAGAAAGGAATAAGCTTTTATAAAGATGAAATTATTGGTTTTAAAGTAGAAGATATTCAGCATGGATTTATTGGTGTTGTACGATCTATAAACGATAGAACCCCTCAAGTTCTTTTAGAAGTTGAAGATGATAATGGAGTTGTCATGATTCCTGTTGCTGCTTTTATGAAAAAGATCGATAGAGAGAATAAAACCGTCATCGTAGAGACACCTGAAGGACTTTTGGATTTAAGATTTTAGAGCTTATTGCGAGGAGGAATAACGAAGAGCATCTCTTTCTTTAAAATGCAGACTGTTTCGTGCCTTATATTGACTTAAAAACAAGTAGTACTCATGTCCACTTTCCATTTTAAACAGTTTTCCATTAACCAGAAGCAATCAGCAATGAAAGTCGGCACGGATAGTATCTTGCTAGGTTCGTGGGTAAATATTGCCACAGATGTGGATAGTATTTTGGATATTGGTGCCGGAACAGGTATTCTCGCCCTTATGTCAGCACAACGAAGTGGCGCAATGACCATAGATGCAGTAGAAATTGATGAAACTGCCCATATAGAAGCTGTAACAAATTTTGAAAACAGTCCGTGGGCAGATCGCTTGTTTTGCTACCATGCTTCTCTACAAAATTTTGCTAAAGAAATTGATGAAAAATATGATTTAATCATTGCGAATCCTCCTTTTTTTGATTCTTCAAAAATTGAAAGTGTTTCCAGTAGAAATGTTGCGAGACAGATGCACAAGTTAAGTCATTTGTCTTTGTTAAAAAACACGATGGAACTATTGTCAAAATCAGGAAGTTGCGCTTTTGTAATACCTTATGAAATTGAGATTGGTTTTATCGATTTAGCTCAAAAATTAGGACTTTTTACACAAAGAATTCTACGTGTAAAAGATACAGAGATCGCAGAATATAAAAGAAGTTTACTGCAATTTAGTTTTGAAAAGAGCATTGTTGAAATTGATGAATTGGTGTTGAAAAAGAAGGATAAAAACTATTCAGATGCCTTTATTGAATTGACAAAAGATTTTTATAGGGATTTTTAAAGAAATGCTATTACCTTTAATCGAAGTCAATTAAATAACCAATCGAAAAATTGAAAAAACCGGTTGTTTTTAGGTTTTCTTCTGTCGCTACAGCAGATGGAAAATTAAGGGTATAGCCCAATCCGATATCCCAAGATTTAGTGGTAAATGTAAGTGGTAGATTTACTTGTGTATTTAGTAAATCGAAAATATCATATTCAACAAGCTCTAAAGTACTTTCACCGCCAATATCATTTAATTGCTCTAAAGCTATTGTTTGTTTGGCTACAATAAAATTGAGTTGCGGTCTTAGTTTTAAACTAAACTCCTTTCGTTTTATTAATGAAATTCTACTATAGTTATTTGATACAAGTTGTAAAGATTGATCGGTTCCAAATAAGTAAGAGGCCGCCAACACGCTACCTAGATTTCGTTTCTTATTTCTAATACCGATACTTGCATCTAATGAATTTGTAAAGGTGTCCCAACCATCTTTATAAAAATATTTTGTATATCCTGTTTTGTAGTGAAATAGTTTGTTTGTGCCAATAGTGTTGTAATAGCCTAAAGAAATGTTAGTATAATCCCAATTAGGATCAAAATTTTCATAGTAAATACCTGAAACACTTATGTTAAAACCTGATTTGTGATAATAGGTTAGTTCCGGACTCAAATTAAATTGATCTATCCCTGAATCTCTACCTGAAAAAAAAGTGTTGTTATTGTACCTAACTTGGGTATAAATAAAATTTTTAGTTTGAATTGATTCTAAAATATCATCAATAAATTCATTTTCATTAAAAAACAATTCTCCTAGAAGGATATCTAGTTGTTCATTTTCATTCGGTTCTTGCGCGTAAGAAAGGAAAGAGGTTGCTATTATAAATAATAGCAACCTTACCATATTCTGTATAGTTTTATATGCTAAAAAACTAATTGTCATGTTTTACTGGCTAATTTCCACCTGAATTATTTCCATTACCTTTTCCTCCATTTCTTATTCCTTCACCATCTCCTTGGCGTAAACCATTTCTTAATTCTCCGCTTTCTCCAGAATTTCTATGTCTATGTTCTAATCGCTCTCTAAGCATTTTCCGTTGTTCTTTACTTAAACTTTGTCTAAATTCTTCACGTGTTTGACGTAAACGCATTTCTTGATTTTGAACAAGATTCATTTGTTCTTCAGAAAAAGAATTTCTCAATTGTTTTCTTATTTGCTCTCTAGTTTGAGTTTGATCTTGTAAAATTGATAATTGTTCCGTTGTAAGCGTTTCTCTTAATTGTTCACGATTACGTTTCATGAGTTTTCGCTCA
The DNA here is from genome assembly GCA_030599055.1 of Lutibacter sp. Classification (GTDB taxonomy): domain Bacteria; phylum Bacteroidota; class Bacteroidia; order Flavobacteriales; family Flavobacteriaceae; genus DQTL01. The sequence goes on along the minus strand of JAUVOS010000013.1, from coordinate 13,977 downwards.
TTTTGGAGCATTTCTTGTTGGTCTGTTGTCAGCTCCTCCATAAGAAGTTGATACTTATCATTTGTTTGTGCAAAAAGCACATTACTGGATGTTACAAAGATAAAGAAGGTAAACATCGCAATTAGGTACTTAACTTTTGTTGTCATGATTGTTGAGTTTAAAATTTTAATGTATTTATAATTTAGAACGGTATATTTATAAATAGTTTGTTTATAGTTAGAAAAACTATTTAAAGTATTAAGTTGTCTAATAGTGTTTCATTGAAATAATCATCTATTAATGTGTCTTTTATAAAGAATGAATTGATGAGAATAGCATCTAGTTTATCTTCGGAAATATTTGCTTCTACAATAATTTCATCTATAATATAAGTGTCCATAAAACGGTCTATTTCTGAGTTTTCTACCAATAAGGAGTTAATTAAAACTGCGTCAAAAGGAAGGTCCAGATTATTTATTTCAATTCCTTCAATATCGGTTACTTGAATATCTGTTTTTAATTTTGAATTTTGAAACCAAATTGCAATTCCGATAAGTAATAACAAAGAAGCGGCTATTGGATAGGCAAATATTGGTTGCATTCCAAAAATACTAGTTTTTCTTTTTTGAACTTTAGGAAGGGCTTCTAAAATCTCTTTTTTCGATTTTGAAAAATAAGCATCAGGGATGTCTAATCCTAGAAAATCTTTATGATTTTGTGTGATTTTATTCGCATCAAAAGACTCTTTTAAGAAGGTATTTTCCGAATGTTCTTGTTTGTTATTATTTGATTGTATCATGATTATATCTTAGATTCTAATTTTTTTTTCAATTATTTTAACAACGCTATAATAGGATGATTTTAGCGTATTTTCATTTGTATTCGTTATTTCAGCTATTTGTTTAAAACTTAAATTGTCAAAATATTTCATTTGAAAAACCCGACCTTGTTTATTGGATAATTCTGATAAAATAGTCTGAAGCTTCAGTTGAATTTCATCGCCATCAAAATAAGTGTCTTGTGTCAACGACTCTAGGTAATTACTACTAATTTCATCAATAGATTCCGAAGTATTTCTTTTATTTTTTTGGAGTAAACGCAAAGACTCATTATAGGCTATTTTGTGCATCCAAGTATGTAAAGAACTTTCTGCTTTAAAAGCATTGATACCTTTAAAAATCCGAATGAATGTATTTTGCAGCACATCATTAGCATCTTCGTGCGTAATTACAATTTTCCGAATATGCCAATACAGCCTTTCTTGATACAAATCAACAAGTGTGCTGAACGCCTTTTCTTTTATAAAGGGTTCTTTAAGCTCTTTTATTAAATTAGCTTCTTGAATCAATTTGTTTGTCTTTCAGCTTAAGTTACACTGGTTTGACCTAGCTTTTGTCAAATAGTTTTAATCCTTAAATATATTTTTAGAAAAGTTAGAAATAAAAGGTATTTCAGAAAGTGCGTTTGTTTTTTACTCTTTATACCAACTTGCATATTTGAGGTAAGAATTTGCAATTCGTTCAATTTCACCCGATAATAATTCCAACGATATGTCTTTTATTTTTTTTGCAGGAATACCGGCATAAATGCTTCCACTTTCAACAATAGTTCCTTTCGTTATTACGGCTCCTGCTGCGATAATACTATTGGAGTGAATTACAGCATCGTCCAAAATAACAGCGTTCATACCAATAAGCACATTATCGTGTATCGTACAACCATGAACAGTTGCATTATGAGCAATAGAAACATTATCACCGATAGTAGTAGATGATTTTTTATAAGTTCCGTGAATAACTACGCCATCTTGAATGTTGACTTTGTTTCCAATTTTTATATAGTTCACATCGCCACGAATAACCGCATTGTACCAAACACTACAAAAATCACCCATTACCACATCTCCAATTACAACTGCATTCTCTGCAAAGAAGCAGTCTTTACCGTATTTTGGGGTTTTATTGTTTAGAGTTTTTTTTATCATATTTTTAGTAGTAATTGCTTAATAAATCTGCCCAAAGCCCAAACCCCATTGATACTTTTATTATATTTTAAAACCAAATCCTATACGAATCAATTGGTATTTATCAGAAGTTAAACTTTCACCATCATTTTGTTTTAGGGTTGCTTTAATAAAGCTATAAGAACTAAATAAATAAATTTTTTCAAAGATATCATACGATAAACCGGCTCCAACATTAAAACCAATATGGCTACGACCGGTACTAGTATTTTTGTATTTATAAGTTGTAAAACCGCCTGTTGTATAAAGTTGAAGCTCAGGAACAGTAACAAACATCATTTTACTGAATAAATTAATGTTGCTAATTAAAAAATTACGTTTTGTTGTTTCAGTATATTCACTTAAATTTTCGATAGTTTGAAAAAGATCAAACTTGTATTCTATCCCAAAATTGAAAGGTACATTATCTGTAAACTGAAATTGTAATGCACCTCCCAAAACACCTTCATTATCAGTATAAGCATTGTGTTCATCACTAAATATTAAAGGATAGTGCATTTCAAAAGATACGCCAGTATCTTGTGCTTTACTTATATTGAAAAAACCGATAAGAAAGACTGCAAATAATAAATATGTACGCATAAGTTTATATGTTTTTTGTAAAAATAGTATTTTGCTTTGTTTAGACAAAATAATACAGCGAAATTGTTTTTGTTTTCTCATTTTTGCTTCTGTGTATTCTATTAATTCCGTGTGAATTAAAATGTATTACTTAAAAAACCCTAAAAATGCTGCTTTTTTTGAACTGGCAACCGGTATTGATTTCCCATTGTTTAAAACGATAGTTCCTCCTTTTCCTTTATAGTAGCTTTTTATAACACTAAGGTTAACCAAATAGCTTTTATGAATGCGAAAAAAACCGTTATCTACTAATTGTTTTTCAAAAAAACCCAATGTTTTGCTGACAAGTTCTCTAGTATCATCATGTAAAAATATATGTGTATAATTGTCATCAGCTTGACAATATAAAATATTTTTTGTGTCTAACACCTCAAACCCTGATTGCGTAGGAATGGATATTTTTTTATTCTTAATTGAAATAACGGGTTTTAAAACTTCATTTGTCAAAGCCTGCTCTTTTGTTTTAATTTCTGTGACAAAATCAACGGCTTTAATAAGCTCATCAATAGAAATAGGCTTTAATAAATAATAAGCTGCATGTTGGTTTAAAGCGTCTATGGCGTATTGGTTATAGGCCGTAACGAATACAGTTTCAAAATTAATATCGCCCACTTTGTCTAATAAATCAAAAGCGTTCCCATACGGCATTTCTACATCTAAAAATACTAAATCCAGTTCATTTTTCCTGATAAGTACAAGTGCTTCTTCAATATTTTCTGCTTCACCCAATACTTGAACATTAGGACAGTATTTAGTTAGATAGGTTTTTAAGATATCTCTACTTGTCTTTTCGTCTTCTACGATGATTGATTTGAGAATGATGCTCATGTTTTTTATGTTTTATGCGTGCAATACGAGTAAGGATTTTGTATTACTAAATATTTATATTTTTTGCTAGTTACAGTTTTATAGCGCTACTGCATATAGCATGTAGCATACTGCGTATAGCGTATTACAAACCGCGTTATATCCAAAAAGTAAAAATAACGAATATATTTCAATAAGAGATAAAAGGATTATTTAACTCAGAAATGATACTTCCCTCAATCACAAGAGCCTTTTGCTCATTTGATGTTTATCTTACGGAACGATTATTGTAGATTTGTGGATGAATTTATAATTTTACCTAAAAATGAATAAGTCCTTATTATTAATTTTACTATTCTCAACTTTGTTACACGCACAACAAGCTTACGAAAATTACGACAAACTTTGGAAAGAAGTCGAACAACTAGAAGTAGATAATTTACCCAAATCGGCTAATGAAAAAGTGACAGAGATTTTTAACAAAGCTAAAAAAGCAAGCAATACACCTCAGATTGTAAAATGCTTGATGCATCAATCTAAATATGCCTTAACACTTGAAGAAGAAGCCCAACTCAACATTATTCATAACTTTGAAAAGGAAATTAAAGAAACGGAATTCCCAACAAAAAATATTTTAGAAAGTGCTTTGGCAAGTTTATATTGGCAGTATTTCCAACAAAACAGATGGCAATTTTACAACCGAACCAATACAGCTGAGAAAGTAGATGAAAATGACTTTAGAACATGGGATTTACACACAATTTTTAAAGAAATACATGTACACTTTCAAAATTCATTACAAAATGGACTGCTAGCGCAACAAGAATCAATAGATGATTTTAAAGAGATACTTCTCAAACAAAAGGAATCCACAGTTTACCGACCTACTTTATATGATTTTTTAGCGTATAATGCCATCGGTTTTTATACAACAGGTGAAAGTAATTTGGCACAACCTAGTTATAAATTCGAAATTGATGATCCTGATATGCTAGGGAATAATACTACTTTTATAAAAATAGATTTCTCCTCAAAAGATACTTTATCACAAAAATTACAAGCTTTAAAACTCTATAAAAATCTAACACTTTTTCACCATAGAAATAAAAACACAAAACCACTTGTTGACCTAACACTAAATAGATTAAAATTTGTAAAAACCAATGCAAGATTCGACGGAGTAGATGCGACCTATTTACAAACACTTTTGGCTTTAAAAAAAGAATACAAGCAGGATGAAATATCCACGGAGATAGATTACCGAATCGCCCTAGAATACCAAAGATTAGCACAAAACTACAAGACGGACGAAAATAAAAAAAACCAATTTATGTTGCGGGAAGCTTTGGAGATTTGTATTACTGCAATTGAAAAATATCCAAAATCAACCGGAGCTAAAAAATGTGAAAATTTAAAAAGCAACATTCTTCGTCCTTCGCTAAGCATTACGAATGAAAATTTTATTGAAACCAATAAGCCGAGTAGATTATTGGTTTCCTATAAAAATGTAGAGAAATTGTATTTTAAAGTTCAAGAAATTGCACCCAATGTTGAAGAAAGTATCCAACGAAAATACAATCAAAGAAAAAAAATAGACTATATCAATAAGTTTAAAACTCTTACAAGTTTTGAAGTGAATTTAAAAAATGAAAATGATTACCAACTACATAATACGGAAGTAGTTTTGCCACAATTACCACAAGGTCATTATTTGATTTTAGCATCCAAAGATGCAGATTTTAATGATGATGCTTCGTATGCATATTCATTTATTCAGGCCACCGATATAGCACTTGTAGAAAGCAATCAAGAAAGAACCTATAGATATCAAGCACTCAATAGATATTCAGGAAAACCTCTACAAGATGCAAAGGTAAACCTCAGAAATAAAAATGCACGTTATTCAAACAAGCCTATTGATAAAACATTTATCACAGACAAAAACGGATTTATAAGTTATACGCCAAATGCACATCACAATCAAGTTGAAATAACAGTAAATCACAAAGATGATATTGGTCTTTTTAGGTATTATAGATTATACAATCCGGGGCATCGCGGTAAGGAAACTGAATTTAATAACAATCATGTTTTCTTATTTACAGATAGAAGCATTTACAGACCTTCTCAAACCGTTTATTTTAAAGGAATAGCAGTCTCTCAATATGAAAATAAGTCGAAAGTGATTGCAGATAAGGATATCATGATTACGCTAAAAGATGCCAATTACCAAGATGTCGTTTCGTCAATATTAACTACAAACGAATTTGGTTCTTTTAGTGGCGAATTTATATTGCCAAACAACGGTTTGACAGGGAACTATGAGATAGTAGTTGATTCTAAACATAGTTCTAAAAACAAACAGATATTTCGTAGAAATGATCAAATTTCTGGAAGAGTTGGTTTTTCAGTTGAAGAATACAAACGACCTAAATTTTCGGCTTCTTTCAACAAAATTAAAGAAACGTTCAAACTTGATGAAAATGTAACCATAAAAGGAGTGGCTACAGCTTATGCCGGTTCTACAATTTCGAATGCAAAGGTGGTTTATACCGTCAAACGACAAGTGCAATATCCAAAATGGTGGTATTGGTACAGACCCTATTGGAATCGATCAGAAGCACAGGAAATTTCACATGGTGAAGTGACGACAAACGAAAAGGGCGAATTTGAAATAGTCTTTTTAGCGCAACCTGATAAAAGCATTTCTGCAAAAGATCTGCCTGTTTTCAATTATAGAATTAATGCTGACATCACAGATGTTAATGGAGAAACACGAAGCACATCAACTGTAGTAAATGTGGGTTATCATACGCTTATAGCAAGTATTGTTATTGATGAAAAAATTGATAAAGAAAGCAAGGAGAATAAGCTCACAATTGACACTAAAAATTTAAACGGCGAATTTGCTCCCGCAAAAGGAGTTTTAAAGATATATAAAGTAGCTTCCTCAAAAAAAGTCTATCGTAAACGACCTTGGAACGCACCCGACTATCAAGATATTTCAAAAGCTGAATTTGAACAGCAATTTCCACACGATTCGTATGAATCTAAAGACTTATTTTCTACGGATACTATGGAGCCGATTTTTGAAATCAAATTTAATACCGATAAGGAAAAGGAAATCCGACTTAAAAGAATAAAAGGATGGGAATCTGGAAAATATATTGCAGTAGTAGAAAGCAAAGATAATTTTGATCAAAAAATCACAGACAAAACCCAATTTGAAGTCTTTAGTGACGTTGATATAAAAGTGGCAGATAAACAACTTTTTTATATCAAACTAGATAAAAAGGAGTACAAAGCCGGTGAAAAAGTTGTAGTACATTTAGGAACAGCTTCCAATGATATGACAGTGCTCGTTGATGTAGAAAAGAATCATAAAATTGTTAGAACGGAATTGTTACACCTAAACAACGAAATAAAAACAATTGCTATACCCGTACAAAAAGAGGATATTGGTGGCTTTGCAATTCGTTATCACTTTGTAAATTACAATTCTTTTGAAAGTGGTAGCCTTCTAGTTAGTGTTCCTTATCCAAAAACTGAATTAGAAATAGAAACCCTAACTTTTAGAGATAAGTTACAACCTGGGCAAGAAGAAACCTGGAGTTTTAAAATTAAAGGGCCAAAGGGAGACAAAGTGGTTACGGAAATATTGACAAGTATGTACGATGCAAGCCTAGAGCAATTCAAAAAACACCATTGGTCTTTTAAACCTATTTACCACAAATATTATCATACAGCGACAAACAGCCGTGGTCATAATAGCTTTGGAAACAGTAATTTTAGAGTTTTTCAAAAATCTTTTAAATATACATCTATTACGCCTCAAAATTATGATGCTTTAAATTGGTTTGGATTGTCTTTTGGAAGAGATCATTATAGTAGGATTGGCATTTTAAATGCAGTTGAAGAAATGGAAATTACTGAGGAAAGTAAAGGAAAACCAAAAAGAGGTAGAGCTTTAATGGCAAAAGGAGAAGTAGCGGCTGCCCCAATGGATGAAAGTATGGATGGAGCTGATTATGCCAATGGAGCAGTTGAACAAGATAAAGAAGAAAGTATAGAAAGTCCACAAGAGGAAAACACAGATTTTTCAAATGTAAAAATCAGAACCAACTTTAACGAAACCGCTTTTTTCTTCCCGCATTTAACAACAGATGAAGAAGGTAATGTCAGTTTTGAGTTTACGACTCCTGAAAGTTTAACAAAATGGAAATTGCAGCTATTAGCACATACTAAAGATTTGAATACGGTTGTAAAATCTATGGAAACTGTTACTCAAAAAGAATTGATGGTTTTACCAAATCCACCAAGATTTTTACGAGAAGGCGATAAAATTATTATCAGTTCAAAGATTGCAAATCTTACAGATAAAGTTTTGGAAGGACACGCTGAATTACAATTATTTGATGCTATAACTGGTAAAGATATTGCTCAAAATTTATTTAGAAGTACGGATAATTCTCTCCCTTTGGGAGAGATGTCACGAAGTGACAGAGAGGGACTACAGAGTTTTACTATTAATGCACAAGGCAACACAAATGTCTCTTGGAATCTAAGTATTCCTGATGATGTACAAGCAGTTCAGTATAAAATAATAGCGAAAGCTGGAGATTATTCTGATGGAGAGCAAAATGTATTACCTGTTTTATCCAATAGAATGCTGATTACAGAAACTTTACCGATGTGGGTACGATCGAATCAAACAAAGACTTTTAGTTTAGATAAATTAAAGAATAATACATCAAAAACACTAAAAAATCACAAGTTAACTTTAGAGGTTACTTCAAATCCTGCTTGGTATGCTGTGCAGGCTTTACCTTATTTAATGGAGTATCCGCATGCGTGTTCGGAGCAAATATTTTCTAGATATTATGCCAATACGTTGGCGAGTCATATTGCCAATTCAAATCCGCGAATTCAAGAAGTATTTAAACAATGGAAAAATTCAGATGCTCTACTTTCTAACTTAGAAAAAAATCAAGAATTAAAATCATTGATTATTCAAGAAACACCATGGTTACGCGATGCACAAAGTGAAAGCGAACAGAAAAAACGTATCGCCTTATTATTTGATTTAAATAAGATGAAATCAGAGCAAAAACAAGCCTTGAAAAAGTTGGAACAACTGCAAATGTCTAATGGAGGTTTTCCTTGGTTTAAAGGAAGCCGTTATGCCAACAGATATATCACGCAACATATTATTTCCGGTTTTGGACATCTTGATAAGTTAGGTGTTAAAAATGGGTCATCGAGCGAAGTCGAACGCTCATCGAGCGAAGTTGAACGGTCATCGAGCGGAGTCGAGATGACAGATAACGCAATTAAATATCTAGACAATGAGATTAAAAAAGACTATGAAAAGCTTTTAAAACGTGCTCAAATAATAAGGGATAAAGAAAATAACAAGAAAAAAGGGCAAAAAAAATACGAGGAGTATTTAACTAAAAACAATACGTCACATTTTCAAGTTCACTACTTATATACACGAAGTTTCTTTAAAGACAAGAAAATACGTAGCAGCGTACAACCGGCGGTAGCTTATTATACAAATCAAGCTTATAAATATTGGAATAATTTCAATCTGTATTCCAAAGGGCTCATTAGTTTGGTAGCTTATAGAAATGATCAAAATGCAGTTGCAAACAAGATTTTAGCATCTTTAAAAGAAAACAGTATCACAAGTGAAGAATTGGGTATGTATTGGAAAGAAAATACCAGTAGTTGGTATTGGTATCAAGCACCAATTGAAACACAAGCCTTGATGATAGAGGTGTTTACCGAAATTAAAAATGACACGAAAACTGTTGATAATTTAAAAATTTGGTTGTTAAAAAACAAACAAACGAATCGTTGGAAAACGACCAAAGCAACCACAGAAGCCATTTATGCTTTGTTGTTACAAGGTACTGATTGGCTAGAAACTTCAGATTTTGTTACGATTAAAGTGGCAGATCAAACTATAAATCCTTTAGAACTAGAGCACAGTAAAGTCGAAGCAGGAACCGGTTATTTTAAAACTTCATGGAATGGATCTGAAATCACTCCAGCGATGGCAGATGTAGCTATTTCTAAAGAAAGTAAAGGAATCGCATGGGGCGCACTTTATTGGCAGTATTTTGAGGATTTAGACAAGATAACACACGCAAAAACCCCATTGCAACTCAGTAAAAAACTATTCCTTAAATCGAATACGGATAGAGGAGAGCAATTAGCAGAAATTATCGATAAAACGGAGCTTCAGTTAGGTGATTTAGTTAGAGTTCGTATCGAACTAAAAGTTGATAGAGCTATGGAGTTTATCCACATGAAAGATATGCGTGCCAGCGGTTTTGAACCGGTAAATGTATTGTCACAATACAAATGGCAAGATGGTTTGGGATATTATGAAAGCACCAAAGATGCCAGTACCAATTTCTTTATTGACTATTTACCAAAAGGAATTTATGTGTTTGAATATGATTTACGTGTCAACAATGCTGGTGACTTTAGTAATGGGATTACGACTATTCAATCTATGTATGCACCTGAATTTAGTAGCCATAGTGAAGGAGTGAGAGTTGTAATTAAGAATTAGTTCCAGTGATACGATGACTTCGAGTCATCGTATCACGAAACATCAATGCTTTTTGATAAAATCTAAGATTTTATTCTCCAACCAAAAATTATTTTTCGCATTAAAACTGGAAGAAAACCCAACATGACCACCATATTTTGTGGTTAATAAGTGAAAGAACTCACTTTTCTTTGCTTCATCAAATGGATAACAATCATCATTTAAAAACGGATCATCTAAAGACGAAATTAGTAAACAGGGTTTGCGTATGTCTTTAAGAAATTGTTTGCAACTTGATTGTGTATAATAATCAGTTGCGTTTTTAAAACCATTTATTGGTGCTGTAAAAAACGCATCGTATTCAACTAAGCTTTTTGTATTAAGAACTCTTTTTAGATTAATACTGGAAATAGGATTCTTTTTGTATTGTAGTTTTACTTTATTTTTTAGTGTTTTTAAAAATTTAAATTGGTACAAGCTATTAGAAAACGTATTCAATTCTTTTGCTCCTCCTTCTAAATCACAAGGAGTGGAAATCGCAACGGCTGATTTTACAATTTTGGGTAGCGAATTTATAGATTCTCCCATAAGTTTTAATGCGAGATTTCCGCCGAGACTATAACCAACGATATGAATGCTTTTATAAATTTTTTTTTGTTCGATATACTGAATTACTTCCAATAAATCAGAAGTTTTACCACTGTGATATGACGAAAGAAACAAGTTTGGCACACCACTACAACCTCTTAAATTCATGGCAATTACATCGTAATTTTGCTGATTAGCAATATGAGTTAAAGATTTTATATAACTAGAGTTTGAACTTCCTTCCAAGCCGTGAATAGCTAGAATTGCCTTCTTAGATTGAACAGATGAAATGTCTAAATCGATAAAATCCTTATCAAGGGTTTTTAACCTTTCTCCTTTATAATCAATTTGAATAGTCGATCGATAGTAACGATATAGTGTATTAAAATGCTTATTTCTAAAGAATAGAGAAGGTGTAAATTGAAAATTCTTTAGGATTGGCATATTTTTTTTTATTGCTTTGGGCTTTGGGCTTTACGCTTTACGCTTTACGCTTTGTGTTTATTGTGTACTATTTAGGCATTGACAATTGCGTACTGCGTACTGCGTATCGCGTACCGCATACAGCATACCGCGTATCGCATACCGCGTATTGCGTGCCGCGTACAGCGCATATCATCCCCATTCTTTAAACGGTTTTTTAGCCAGCCTCGAATTATAGTAGCGTTTGTCACCTGTTACTTCTTTTCCTAACCAATCGGGTTTTTGGAAAAAAGTATTTTCTGTGGGAAGTTCGATTTCAGCCATTACCAAACCTTTGTTTCGTCCAAAAAATTCATCGACTTCGAAAAACAAGTTGTCATTAGCGGGTATGATATAACGTGTTTTTTTAATCATTCCACGTTTACAAATTTTTATTAAATCCTTAGCGTCTGAAAACTGAATTCTCTTTTCCCATTCAAAACGAGTAGTGCCATTTTCACTTCCAATTCCTTTAATTGTGAGAAAAGCTATCTTTCCAATAATTCGTATCCGAACTGCCCGCTTAGGAGCTCTTGAAAGATAGCCTTGAATAACGTCAAAATGATCAATGGCTAATTCTTTAAAATCTCCTTTTACTAAAAATTTCCGTTCTATTTCTTGGTTGGACATAGGTGTTTGTTAAAATACAAAGATACAAGCATTTTTAGTAAAGCGTATTTTAATCTTTTTCACGACCTTTGTATACATTTAAAAAATATAGAACCATGAAACTAAATATAATTAAATCTTTACAGAAAAATAAAAACATTGTTTTTCTAGCTGATAAAATAGATGACCTAAAAGGAAAACTGTCCAATGATGACTTTAATTATTTTAGAAAGTATTGGAAAGACGAAGACATGCAGTACGTAAAAAGCACGAATGGCTACATTTTTGTTGTTAAAACAATAAAGAAAGATCTTGATAAAATTCGTAGAGCTGCCTTTTCAACGCATGATACTTTAAAAAAACATTATAAAGAAGTAACAGTCTCTGGTGGAAATTCTGAAAAAATGCTAGCCTTTGCAGAAGGTTTTTTATTATCAGATTATCAATTTTTAAAATACTTTAAAGATGCTGATAAAAGACGGAACACAATAAAAAAATTAGAACTTCACGGAACTATTACCCAAAAAGACGTTAATGATTTACAAAATTTAATAGAATCTGTGTACTGGGCGCGTGATATGGTTAATGAACCTGTTTCTTTTTTGGATGCAGTACAACTTGCCGAAGAAATAAAAGCAAAGGGAAAGGCTACTAACTATAAAGTTGAAGTCTTAGGAAAAGGAAAAATAGAATCCTTAAAAATGGGAGGTTTATTAGCCGTAAACAAAGGTTCTGAAATACCACCTACTTTTTCAATAATTGAATACAAACCAAAAAATGCCAAAAACAAAAAACCAATCGTTTTAGTTGGAAAAGGAGTAGTTTATGACACAGGTGGTTTGAGTTTAAAACCTACTGCACATTCTATGGATTTGATGAAAAGCGATATGGGTGGAGCCGCAACTATGGCAGCTACTATTGATGCTTTAGCTAAGAACAAAATACCGGTACATGTAATAGGTTTAATTCCTGCAACAGATAACCGACCCGGGAAAACAGCTTATGCACCAGGTGATGTTATCACGATGTTTGATGGAACAACTATTGAGGTTTTGAATACCGATGCTGAAGGACGTATGATTTTGGCAGATGCTTTAGCGTATGCCAATAAGTACGAACCAGAATTAGTGATAGATGCAGCAACTTTAACAGGAGCAGCCGTAAGAGCATTGGGAACAAAAACTTCTATCAGTATGGGAAATGCCAAAGATGTATATTTTAGAAAACTCTATCAATCGGGGCAAAAAACAAATGATAAAGTTTTTCGCTTTCCTTTTTGGGATGAATGGAAGAGTGAATTAAAATCGGATATTGCTGATATGAAAAACTTAGGAGGTCCCAATGCTGGGATGATTACCGCCGGAAAATTCTTAGAACACTTTGTAAAATATCCTTATATTCATATTGATATAGCGGGGCCTGCATTTTTAGAAACAGCGAATTCCTATAATGGAAAAGGGGGTACGGGTGCCGGAGTGCGTCTTTTGTATCAGTTTTTAAAGGATTTGTAGAACTAAATAGTACTTGTCAGAAAACGTCGATTTTTTCGTTACGTCTGCCTGCCTGCCGGCAGGCTCGTATTGAAAACAGTTATCACGCACAAAGCGTGACTCCTTATTTTCAATACTTCGCAAGCCTCAAACTCAACATTTTCTGACGGACACTAAATAGGAGCTTCAAGTTTAAACTCATAAAAATGAGGAACTCCATCTCTTTCAATAGTCATTTTAATAATTTTTCCTTTTTCACCATAAAAGAAGTTGATAATTTCTCCTAGTTGATATTCATAAGCTGGTTTGTTATTAATGGTTTTAATGATATCGTCAATTTTTATTCCGGCTCTTTCAGCGGGAGAGTTGGGACGCACATAATGAATATTAAAAAGACTTTTCAGCTCATATTTATAAGAAATATCAAAGAGGTCGTTATATTGATTATTTTCTCGCTCAGAAATTGTGATTTTTTGCGTGTATTTCTTTTCAACATGTAAAACTTTTGCGTCTTTGTGATATGCAATACCTAAACCAGCACGATTATAGCGAAACTCTTGTCTAAAACTTTTTGCTTTTTTTAAGTATAATGATTTTTGAGGGTAGTCCAAAATAACATAAAATCTCTCTAATAAACGAGAACCAATACTTCCATCACGTTCTTTAAAAAAGCGAGCATGAGAGGTTGACATGGAATCTAGAAAGGCGGTAGTAATATCATTAAAAAAATAATTTCCTAGTTTAAAAGTTTTTATTTTACTTCTTTTTCCTTCAACACTACCGCTTAAACCTTCACCCAGATAATCTATAAAAAATTTTGTTTGTGGAATGAGTCC
>JAUVOS010000134.1 GCA_030599055.1 Lutibacter sp. | reverse complement strand
TACCTTTGCCCAACGAATTTTTAAACAAATAATAATGCCACAAGATTTATATCAAGCTCCTGATTATTTTCAGTTAGATGAGCTTCTTACCGAAGAACATATATTGGTACGTGACGCTGCTCGTGAATGGGTAAAAAGAGCTGTTACTCCAATCATCGAAGAATACGCACAAAAATCTGAATTCCCCGAACAAATTATCGGAGGTTTGGCTGAAATTGGTGCTTTTGGACCTTATATTCCTATGGAGTATGGTGGTGCTGGTTTAGACCAAATGAGTTATGGTTTAATCATGCAAGAAATTGAGCGTGGAGATTCTGGTGTTCGTTCTACGGCATCTGTTCAAAGTTCATTGGTAATGTATCCAATATTTGCTTTTGGTTCGGAAGAACAAAAACAAAAATATTTACCCAAATTAGCTTCTGGTGAAATGATGGGTGCTTTCGGTTTAACAGAACCTAATCATGGTTCAGACCCAGGAAGTATGGTCACAAAGTTTAAAGATATGGGTGACCACTATCTTTTAAACGGAGCCAAAATGTGGATTTCCAACGCCCCTTTTGCTGATGTATCCGTCGTTTGGGCAAAAGACGAATCGGATAACAACCGCATAAAAGGTCTGTTGGTAGAAAAAGATATGGAAGGCTACTCTGCACCAACCACACATAACAAATGGTCGCTTAGAGCTTCTGCCACAGGTGAATTAATTTTTGATAATGTAAAAGTTCCAAAAGAAAATCTTTTACCAGGTAAAACAGGATTAGGCGCGCCTCTTATGTGTCTTGATTCCGCTCGTTATGGTATTGCTTGGGGTGCTATTGGCGCTGCAATGGACTGCTATGATACGGCTTTGCGTTATTCAAAAGAACGTTTTCAGTTTGGTAAGCCTATAGCTTCTTTCCAATTGCAACAAAAGAAATTAGCTGAAATGATTACCGAAATCACTAAAGCACAATTATTAACTTGGCGTTTAGGAACCCTTCGTAATGAAGGTCGTGCCACTTCAGCACAAATATCTATGTGTAAACGTAATAATGTTGATATGGCTTTAACTATTGCACGTGAAGCCCGCCAAGTACTCGGAGCCATGGGAATTACAGGTGATTATTCTATTATGCGTCATATGATGAACTTAGAATCTGTCATTACTTATGAAGGAACGCATGATATTCACTTGTTAATTACAGGTATGGATATTACGGGTATTCCTGCTTTTCAGTAAACTTACTATTTATAATATCACAACGAAACCTAACAGACTTTAAAAACCTGTTAGGTTTTTAATATCTTTACCACTTAATTAAGACAATATACAATTATGTCCAAAAAAAAGAAAGGGAACAAAAATGACTCCTTTACAAAAAAAAATAAACAACTTCTTTTACAGTATTTAACCAACAATCCAAATAAAACATTTAATTACAAGCAATTAGCTTTTCAATTAAACATTGTTGATGACTACAATAGAGGGCAACTTCAAAAATTGATTAAAGATTTACTTTACAGTAAACAGATTAAAGAAGTAGGTCGCGGAAAGTATAAAATTACACATCAATCACATTATTACGAAGGAGTGCTTGATATTGCCATAAGTGGAAAAGCCTTTTTTATGTGCGATGAACTAGAAAAAGATATTTATATTCCTTCTCGTAATCTCAATCACGGTTTGCATGGAGATCGTGTTCGTGTATACTCGTACAACAGACAACGAAGTAGTAGAAAAAAAGAAGGTGATGTGGTAGAAATTATCAAAAGAGCTAAAACTGAGTTTGTCGGTACTTTACAACTTCACGATAATTACGGTTTTGTCGTCGCCGATAATAAACGCATGTATGCTGATTTTTTTATTACAAAAAAACATGTTAACGATGCTAAAGATGGTGATAAAGTCGCTGTTAAACTTTTAGATTGGCCTTCAAATTCAAAAAATCCTTTTGGGAGAATTATCGATGTATTGGGAAGACCCGGAGAACACAATACCGAAATACATTCCATTTTATTTGAGTATGGTTTACCCTATAAATTTCCCAAAGAAGTTGAAGCCGATGCCGCAAAATTACCCATTGAAATAACCGATAAGGAAATTGCAAAAAGGCGTGATATGCGTAAGACGCTAACGTTTACCATTGACCCAAAAGATGCGAAAGATTTTGACGATGCTTTGTCTTTTGAAATACTGCCTAATGGAAACTATGAAATTGGAATTCATATTGCAGATGTATCTTACTACGTACTGCCTAAAACAATTTTAGACGAAGAAGCCTATAATCGCGCTACTTCTGTTTATTTAGTTGATAGAGTGGTTCCTATGTTGCCTGAAGTGCTTTCAAATAATGTGTGTTCATTAAGACCAAAAGAGGAAAAACTAACTTTTTCTGCCGTTTTTGAAATTGATAAAAATGCACAAGTAATCAAGCAATGGTTTGGGCGTACAGTTACCTATTCTGATGCACGTTTTGCTTATGAAGAAGCACAGGAAATTATTGAGAAAAATATGTCAGAAGCCGGAAGTCAGAAGCCGGAAGTAGCCCAAAGCTTAAATCTAACTATTCCAAAAAGTATTTCACTTTCAGGAGAAGCTTATGAGGTTGATCCAGATATTGCTAAGGCCATTTTAACAATGGATGTATTGGCAAAAATATTACGTAAAAATCGAATGAGCGATGGTGCTATTACTTTTGATAAGGTAGAAGTTCGTTTTGATTTGAATAAAGACAACGAACCTATTGGTATCAAATTCAAACATTCAAAAGATGCGAATAAACTCATTGAGGAGTTTATGCTTTTAGCCAATAAAAAAGTAGCTCAATTTATCGGAAAGAAAAAAGACGGTTCTCCTTCTAAAAATACTTTTGTTTATCGTATTCACGACGAACCTGATTTTGACAAATTGGGCACATTAAAACAAATAATAGGAAAATTTGGTTATTCAATTGATACACGATCTACTGAATTATTGTCAAAATCTATCAATAAATTATTAGCAGATGTTCAAGGAACTCCTGAAGAAAATATGATTGAGACTTTGACGATCCGTTCTATGAGCAAAGCCATTTATACCACTAACAACATTGGTCATTATGGTTTGGCATTTGATTATTATTCACATTTCACTTCGCCAATCAGGCGTTATCCCGATGTGATGACACATCGTTTATTACAGCATTATTTAGATAAGAAAAGAGCTCCAAATGCACCTGAATATGAAGATAAATGCAAACACTCATCAGAAAGAGAGCAACTAGCGACCAAAGCTGAACGCGACAGTATCAAATACATGCAAGTAAAATACATGCAAAACCACCTTCATGAAGAATTTGAAGGCGTTATATCGGGGATTACCGAATGGGGTATGTATGTAGAAATTGTCGATAATCTCTGCGAAGGAATGGTACGCATCAAAGATATTAGAGATGATTTTTATCTTTTTGATGAAAAAGAATACGCTGTTATCGGTCAATCTACCAAAAAAATGTATCGTTTGGGTGACAAGGTTCTAATTAGTGTTAAAAGTGCCGATTTGGAACGTAAACATTTAGATTTCACGCTTTTACAAAAGCTTTAATGCATTTTTCATATAGATAATAAATTAATAGCATCTCTAAATAAATTTATTGGATTTTTGGTAGCCTTACCTTAAATACTCATTGATATTTTTCTTACTTTTGAGGCTTTAATCAAATACTTAAACTTTACCATGCATAATAAACATTCTTGGGCGGAGCCCTATAAAATTAAAATGATTGAACCTATAGTTATAACCACTAAAGAGTTTAGGCAAAAAGCTTTAAAGGAGGCAGGATACAATACGTTTTTATTAGAGTCAAAAGACGTCTATATTGATTTGTTGACCGATAGTGGTACTTCAGCCATGAGTGATCGTCAATGGGCAGGATTAATGATGGGAGACGAAGCTTACGCGGGAAGTAGAAATTTCTACCACCTTGAAAAAACAATTCAAGACTACTACAGTTATAAACATGTTGTGCCAACTCATCAGGGTAGAGCTGCAGAACACATGCTTTCTCAAATATTAATCAAAAAGGGTGATTATGTTCCTGGAAATATGTATTTCACAACTACAAAATTACACCAAGAAATGGCAGGTGGAACTTTTGTTGATATTATTGTTGATGAAGCACATGACCCAAACAGTTTATACAAATTTAAAGGTGATGTTGATTTAAATAAACTTCAAAAACTAATAGACAAAGTAGGCGCTGATAAAATTCCTTATGTATCTATCGCTTCTACCGTAAATATGGCTGGTGGACAACCTATGTCTATGGCAAACTTAAAAGCATTACGTGAGTTGACAAACAAATATGGGATAAAAATCATGCACGACATGACTCGTATAGCTGAAAATGCTTTTATGATTCAATTAAATGAAGAGGGTTATGCAAATAAAACTGTTGCAGAAATCGTTCATGAATTTAATTCATTAACCGATGGAGCTACTATGAGTGCAAAAAAAGATGCTCTTGTTAATATTGGTGGTTTTTTAGCTGTCAATGATTACGATACTTTTGATAAAGCAAGAAATATGGTAGTTGTGTACGAAGGTTTACACACCTATGGCGGTATGGCAGGACGTGATATGGAGGCGTTGGCTATCGGAATTAAAGAATCTGTACAAGATGACCATATTGCCGCTAGAGTTGGGCAAGTATTTTACTTGGGACAAAAATTATTAGATATGGGTGTTCCCATTGTAAAACCAGTAGGAACGCACGGTGTGTTTTTAGATGCAAAAGCTTTCTTAGCTCACGTGCCTCAAGACAAATTCCCAGCTCAAACTTTAGCCGCTGAATTATATTTAGATTCCGGTGTAAGAGCCATGGAAAGAGGAGTTGTATCTGCTGGTAGAAATAAGGAAACAGGAGAACACAACTATCCGAAATTAGAATTGGTAAGATTGACCATTCCAAGACGTGTTTATACACAAGCACATATGGATGTAATTGCAGAATCTGTACAACGCGTATTTAAAAACAGAGAAAATATTAAAGGAATGAAAATGGTTTACGAACCAGAATATTTACGTTTTTTCCAAGCTAGATTTGAAAAATTATAATATTTTATTTGTAGAGACGCGATTAATCGAGTCTCTACAAATAAATTAATTCCTATCTTTGTTTTTTAAAACAATTCAAAAATGAACACACTAACTATATTTTTAGGAATGATTGGCGGACCACAAATTATTATTATTGTGGTGGTTATCTTACTTCTTTTTGGTGGTAGAAAAATACCGGAATTGATGCGTGGTTTAGGTAGCGGAATCAAAGAGTTTAAAGATGCTACAAAAGAAGATGATGAACCGTCAGGTAAAACAGAAGAAGAAAAAAAATAAACCAACCAAATATAACCAACTAAAAAATCGTAATTGTCATTGACAATTACGATTTTTTTTATTGTTGTTCACAATGTTGTTGTAGAGACGTAGCATGCTACGTCTCTACAACAACATGTATAAAAATTATTCTTTTTTCTTTCTGTTTTGTCGTTTCATGCTTTCACCTATCTGGTTGGCGGCAGTAAAGGATGCTACCATCTCATTCAACATATTGCTTCCTGCTTGTGGTGAATTCGGTAAAAGAATTAAATTAGAATTCGTGTCAGCACCAATGGCTTGTAGTGTATCATAATGTTGCGTAACAATGATCAAAGCTGATGCTTCTTGAGAGTTAATCCCTACTTTGTTTAGTATATCTACACTATCTTCTAAACCTCGTGCTATTTCACGTCGTTGATCTGCAATACCCATACCTTGTAAACGCTTGCTTTCTGCTTCTGCCTTTGCTCGTTCTACAATTAAAATACGTTGCGCATCTCCTTCGTATTGTGCGGCAACTTTTTCACGTTCAGAAGCGTTAATACGGTTCATGGCTATTTTTACTTTTTCATCGGGATCAATATCTGTTACCAAAGCTTTAATAATATCATATCCATATGCAAGCATGGCTGCCTTCAATTCGCGTTGTATCGCCAAGGCAATTTCTTCCTTTTTTACAAATACATCATCTAGTATCATTTTTGGTACTTCAGCACGTACCGTATCAAAGATAAAAGCTGTAATTTGCTCGTGCGGACTTTGAAGCTTATAAAAAGCATTATACACATGATCAGGTTGAATTAAAAATTGAACTGATATTTTGAGATGTACAAAAACATCATCTTTGGTTTTTGTTTCTACAATTACATCTAATTGTTGAATACGTAAACTTACGCGACCTGCAATACGATCTATAAGTGGTATTTTAAGTTGTAATCCTGCTTTACGAACACTTTGAAATTTACCAAAACGTTCAATAACTGCAGCAGTTTGTTGTTTGACAATAAATAATCCTGAAACAATGATAATTAGGATTAAGACAATAATAATATAGGTTCCGGGCATAGTTATAAATTTAAATGGTTAATAATGGTTAAAGATAATATTTTATTCAGAATTGTGAATTCAGAATTCAGAATTTTTTGGGTCAGTATCTATTTGTCGTAAAAAGAGTATTTTTGTTACTTGTTTGAGTTGAAAGTTGAAAGATTAAGGTTTAAGGTTTAAGGTTTAAGGTTTAAGGTTACAAAACAAGTTGATAAAAAAATAAACAGATGAAAAAAATAATAATTAGTTCCTTTTTAATTCTTACGCTTATCATAGCAGGTTATTTTGCTTTTGTGTATTATGTAACCTATAGCGAGGGATATCGTGCCGGAGAATTGATAAAATTTAGCCATAAAGGTATCGCCTTTAAAACATGGGAAGGCGAATTAAGTCAGGGAGTTTCTGAAGCACAACGTTTTGAATTTTCAGTAGAATCTAAAGAAAAACAAGTCATCGAAGACCTAAAAGATCTGCAAGGAAAAATGGTAAAACTCACCTATAAAGAACGTTTTGCGACTTTTCCTTGGATGGGTGATACGAAGTATTATGTGATTTTGGTGGAAGAGCCGAAAGAGTAAGGCTTTGAGCTGTGGGCTTT
>JAUVOS010000232.1 GCA_030599055.1 Lutibacter sp. | reverse complement strand
TGTTTTGTGTTTTGTGTTTTGTGTTTTGTGTTTTGTGTTTTGTGTTTTGTGTTTTGTGTTTTGTGTTTTGTGTTTTGTGTTTTGTGTTTCCTGGTTATTTCTGTAAACTGAGAACTGAAAACTATTTTTTCTCTCTTGTTTCATGATATGATAGAACGCTGATGACGCAGATTTTACTGATTTTCGCTGAGGTTACTAATGTTTTGTGTTCTTTGTTCTTTGTTTTTCTGTAAACTGACAACTATTATTTTTTCTCTTGTCTTTTTTCTATTTTCTCTTCTCTCAATTCTCAATTCTCTCTTCTCTATTCTCTCTTTCCTCATTCCCATCCTCAATCATGTTGTCCTCTTTACCCTTTTCAAATAGTTTTGTCTTTTCTAATTCAATTTTTTTAAGAGCTTCTTCCCTTTTTTCTCTTTTTTCTTTTCTTTCCTTCTTAATTATATCTTGGATCAAACTTTCGTCGGCAGCATCGTGTTTAAAAATATCATTTTTTGTTAACGGACGTTCTTCTTGTCGCCAAATAAATCCTTCTAGTTTTTCTGCTTCTTGAGGAAATTTTGAAGGAGGATAAGTTTTCCCATCGGGTTTGACGGTATATTTAAGATTAATTAATTCCCCTTTTTTAAAAATGAATTCCATATTACTACAGGTCATCTTGGTTATTCCTACCAATTCTTCATTCTCATTACGGTTATAATTAATCATCTGGCCATTTCCTGAAACGAAAATATTATCAAGTGTGTCTTTTACAAATTTACCGAAGAGATTCTTCCCTTTTATTTGGCTAAAACCTCCTGTACTATCTTGTTTAATCACAAAAGCATTGTTGTATACTTTAAGAGAATCCATTTCTTCTGTCACTTTATTCGTCAAAAAATGAATGGAATCACCCGTTATTTGATTGACATCGCTCCAAAGAACGGGACGTCTATACATTTTTGTCAGACCTAAAGATTCATTTGTATATAACGAATCACATTTTCCTTGCAAATCTTTTTTGTAAAATTTTACATAATGATAGGCTCTAATAATTCGGAAATCTTGCTTTCCTGTAACCAACAGTGTATCTGCGTGCATATACGTAGAATCTTTTTCTGATGTGCTAATAGCTAAAGGTTTACCCACTACAAAAACAGAGTCTTTTGCTTCAAAATATTCGGAATATTGCCCTTTTATGATTGAATTATTGATTGTGTCTGTTACGATAATATTTCCGGTAGCTGATGCAAATTGTCTATTTTCATCATAATACAAACTATCGCCTTCAATAATCCTATCTTGGTAGGTTATTTTTGCGTCTTTTATAAAATGTGAAATTCTTGTTTTACTATTATGATATCCTTTTTCACTGTACAAAGTATTGTCATTCTTTAAATCAATAATGGTAGTCGGCCCATATAATTTTGCAATTCCGGTATTTGTAAAATAGTCTAAGTGCTTTGAGGTGACTTTATTATCTGGATTGATGATTACTACTTTAGACGTAGCTTGAAACATATTATTTTCCAAAAAATACTTGCCAATATCGCTGTTTAGTGTATTTGTATCATCTTTTATCGTAGCATGATTGTTATAGAACAAAACTTGTTTTTCTCGATCAAAGTGAAGTGTGTCAGTTGTCAAAGTCATCTTGGGATCTGTTAAGACCACATTTCCCCAAGATTTTGCCATTTTAGTCTTGCCGTTATAGTGTACGTATTTACTTCGTTGTATGATTGTATCTCCTTGATTTATTACCACTTCTCCAAAAGCTTTGATAAGATTAGCTTCTTGGTATATTAGCGCTTGCTTGCACTGTAGTGTCGCACCTTCATGTTCTACCATAACATTACCCATAGCAACGATTGCATTAGGATATTTGAGTTCATCTTTTATCGTATGGTCAGAATGAATAAGTTGTATTTTTTGTTGTTGGGAAAACCCTACAAAAAAGGACAAAAAAAATAATATGAATAGTATTCTGTTCAAATAAATATTTTTAACAAAAGTAAGTAAAAAAACAGCCTTATAGTATATAGACTGCTTTTTGGATAATATTTAACAAAATGCTTTTCAAAAAGTGTGAAAATCGCGTGAGAAGTTGTATCGAAGCCTGAAATTACAAACTTTGTACAGCAGTTTTTCATGACTTTGTTTCTATATTTAATTATCTGATATTTTCTTAAATTTAAAATAGGAATATAGAATTGGTATAATTACAATGGCAATCGTTATAAATAAAAATATTTTGGAGGCAATTGTTTTGTCCAACACAAGGCTAAAAAAAACAATACTTAAACCACCAACAAACCATAACTTTCCTGCCATAAGATGTGTATCTTTCCATACGTTTTGGTTTTCTAGCGTCCAAGGTGTTCTGATACCAATAAAGTAATTAGGTCTGATTGTTTTGAGGAAATTTCCAACAACGGCAAATAAAAGACCAATACTAATAAAAATAAAATTGGGATTTGAAAAACTCTGTTCTTTTACTATATAAATAATAAAAAGTGCCAAAACGGACATAAACAATGTCATTATAAATTTAAATGAATGGTATTTTCTACCCATTTTACCCAGTTGTTTTTTGGGATCGATAAGTGGTACAAAAAGAAAAATAATGTATATTAATAACGGCAATAAAATGGGTATTAAAATAAGCTCTTGTTTAGAACCCCACCTATTGATTTCTCCATGTATATTCCAATGCATAGGAACCTTTTCCGGTAAATTTTTCCATACATAAGCCAGGTAAACAAAAGGCATTGCAACTATTAATAGTAAGGGTAATTCTTTTTTAAGATTGAAATTCATTTCTTTATTTTTTTAGCGTTAGTATCCACTGTAATAGGTATTCAAGAATTGTTGTATTTAGAGAATAAATAACATATTGACCTTTTTTTTCACTAGTAACCAGTCCTGCTCTCTTTAACAAGTCAAGATGATGAGAAATACTCGGTTTTGATATCTTAAACTTATCTGCAATTTCACCAGCAGACATATCTTTCTTTTTTAGAAGTTCTAATATCTCTCTCCTAGTCTCATCGTTGATTGCTTTAAATAAATCTTTCACCTTATTTATATATTTAGACAAATATCTAAATACTTTTATAAATAGACAAGTGTTTTTGGAGAAAAGTTTGATTTTAAGTTTAGAAGTGATACGATGACTTGAAGTCATCGTATCACTAACTTAAATCTATTGCTTTTATTAAAACCTAACATATTCGCTAGCAACTTTTTTATTCACCAACTTTCCTTGCCTGAAGTTTGCATAATCCTTTGCTGATGAAAATTCCCATTCAACAGCCTTTGTTACCAATTTAGCTTTAACAGGATTATCATGTATGTAGTTAAAACATGCTTGCGGATATTGTTTTTCGGGATGTATATAGTTAATCTTTGTAACTCCAGCTTGCATTAAGAATGAAGGAGTAACACCTTTATGACAGGTAATACATTCAGCTTTAGTATGTGCTTTAAACAAAGATCCACTTGTTTTATGTTGTTTATTTATAGCTCTTGTATACGAACGAAGCATTATTG
>JAUVOS010000133.1 GCA_030599055.1 Lutibacter sp. | reverse complement strand
GGAAATTGCCGATAACTTGGTAGGTTCCTTACCATTAGGTTGGAAACAAAAACTAGCTTTTTCGGTTTCCTTAATTCACGAACCTAAAGTTGTGTTTCTCGATGAGCCAACAGGTGGCGTTGACCCTATTACGAGAAGGCAATTTTGGGAGATGATTTACAAACAAGCTAATCTCGGCACCACTATTTTTGTAACCACACACTATATGGACGAAGCAGAATATTGTGATCGGGTTTCTATTATGGTCGAAGGGAAAATAGAGGCTTTAGACACACCAGAAAACCTACGAAAACAATTTAATGTAAACTCCATGAATGATGTGTTTTTGAAATTAGCACGTGGTTAATTAGCTAATTTGTTAATTTGAAAATGTGCCAATGAGTCGCCTATCAAAATAAAAATATTATTAAAGAAACATAAACTAACATACATTAACTAATTAATACATTTCCAAATTAGCTAATTAGCACATTTTCAAATTAAAAAATTAAACTTATGCAACAAAGAGAAAATATTATTATAAAAAAAACACTGGATTTTGCATTAGAAATTATAAGATACTGCGAAATTTTAGAAACAAAACGAAAATTTGCAATTGCTAATCAGTTACTAAAATCAGGAACTTCTATAGGTGCAAATATCAGAGAAGCACAAAATGCAGAAAGTAAAAAAGATTTTATTCACAAATTTAAAATAGCTGCAAAAGAAATGGACGAAACAGAGTATTGGTTAGAGCTGTGCCATTTATCAGATAGTTATCCGTCAATAAGTAACCTTAAAGAGCAATTAATTGAAATATCAAAAATTACAAATAAAATAATTAGCACATCAAAACGTAATAATTAACTAATCTTAAATTAACACATTTTCAAATTAGCTAATTTTCAAATTATCTCATTAAATAATGAACAAATAATTAACGAATTTTCAAATTGACACATTTTCAAATTTATTAAATGAAACGATTTATAGGATTTATAAAAAAAGAATTTTACCATATCTTTAGAGATAGACGCTCCTTGTTTATTCTCTTTGGGATGCCTATTGCACAAATATTATTATTTGGTTTTGCCGTAACTAACGAGATTAACAATGTTAATGTGGCTATTTATGATAAAGCGAATGATATAGAAAGTCAAAAGCTTATCCAAAATATATCGGCATCAAATTATTTTAATGTAGAAAAGATGATTTATGATGCATCGGATGTAGAAACTATTTTCAAACAAGGGAAAGTCAAGGCTGTTTTAGTTTTTGAAGCTGATTTTGCTAAAAAACTAACAAAAGAAAACATCGCAAATATTCAAGTCATTACAGATGCTACTGAACCAAACACCGCTACGACTATTAACAATTATATTGGGGCTATTTTACAAAAATATCAAGCTGGGATAAACAAAACCATACAAATGCCCTATCAAATAAAGGCTGAAACCCGTATGTTATATAATCCGGAATTAAAAAGTGTTTTTATGTTCGTTCCTGGTGTAATGACTATTATTTTAATGTTAGTTTCTGCCATGATGACCTCCATTTCTATCACTCGCGAAAAAGAAATTGGCACGATGGAAATCTTATTGGTGTCACCAATCAAACCTTTTCAAGTAATCATAGGTAAGGTATTCCCATATATCTTTTTATCTATATTTAATGCGATTGTAATTTTATTATTAGGCTATTTTATCTTTGGAATGCCCATGCAGGGCAGCATGTGGTTATTGGCTTTTGAAAGTGTCCTCTTTATCGTAAGTGCCTTATCTTTAGGGATATTAATATCTACTATTTCCGAAACTCAACAAACCGCCATGATGATTTCCTTGATGGGATTATTGTTGCCTGTCATACTCTTATCTGGATTTATATTCCCTATTGCCAGTATGCCAAAAGCACTACAAATCTTTAGCAATATTGTCCCAGCAACTTGGTACATTATTATCCTTAAAGGTATTATGCTCAAAAGTGTAGGATTAGCAGTTTTATGGAAAGAAACCTTAATTCTTTTTGCTATGACACTATTTTTTATAGTGGTAAGTATTAAGAAATATAAAATACGATTGGAATAAACAATGTGTTAATTAGACAATTTGAAAATGATATAATGTAAAAATTTATAAAACAATGTTGTAATTCGGCGATTTTCAAATTTCCAAATTGGCACATTTCCAAATTTTAATAAAATGAAAACAATATTAATCATAGTACAAAAAGAGTTTAAGCAGATATTTCGTAATAAAGCGATGCTGCCTATTATCTTTATTGTTCCCATTATACAAATAGTCATTCTCTCTTTTGCGGCAACTTTTGAAGTAAAAGAAGTTCGTTTAGGATATATTGATGCTGATAAAACAGCTTATTCAAGAGAACTTATAAGCAAATTTAACGTCTCCTCTTATTTCACTATTGTTGGAGAATATGATTCTCAAAAACAAGGACAAACAGCACTCCAAGAAGGAAAAACAGATGTGCTGATAGAAATTCCAACAAACTTTGAACGAAATCTAATCAAAGAAAAGCAAACGGCTCTATCGGTACAAATTGATGCCATAAATGGCGCAGCAGCTGGTGTTGAAAATGGCTATATCACACAAATCATTCAAGGTTTTAATAACCAAATCCGATTGGAATTAATGCCATCTCAACCGCAACAACAAAGTATGAAAAAGATTCAATTTACGCCTTCTTTTTGGTACAATCAGACCCTAGATTATAAAACATTTATGGTGCCTGGCATCATCGTTATTTTAGTAACCATGATTACTTTCTTTCTATCAGGAATGAATATTGTTCGCGAAAAAGAAATTGGCACTTTAGAACAAATGAACGTAACACCAATAAAAAAACACCAATTTATTATTGGTAAATTATTACCTTTTTGGATTTTAGGGATGTTTATCTTATTCTTTGGAATGAATATCGGTAGATTTCTATTTGATGTGCCCTTATTAGGTAATCCTGCATGGATTTTATTGTTCTCATCTATTTATATTTTGGTCTTTTTAGGCATGGGATTCTTTATATCCAATTTTACCGAAACCCAACAACAAGCCATGTTTATTGCTTGGTTTTTTGTAGTAATTTTTATTCTGATGAGCGGTTTATTTACACCAATAGAAAGTATGCCAGTTTGGGCGCAAAAAATCACTGAATTCAATCCCGTACGTTATTTTATAGAAGTAATACGGATGGTGATGCTAAAAGGATCTGGATTTGTTGATATTATTCCACAACTTATTAAGATTAGTATATATGCTCTAGTTATGAATTTTCTAGCAGTTATCAGTTACAGAAAAACAACTTAATGATTCAAATTAATAATTAACCAAATCTATAGAGTATGAACACAATCAAAAAGTATCCAAAAGCAATGATAATTATTCATTGGCTAACAGTCGTTTTATTAATTTTTGCATTTATTAAGGGAAAATCTTTAGAAAATGTAGAGTTTATTGCTGAAAATGTAAATGTTTTTCGGGCACATGCCATCCTTGGTATGTTCATATTAATCTTGACCTTAATTAGATTATACGTCAAAAAAAGAAACAAAACCAAAGTCCCTCAAGAAATTGAATACAATGGAGCAGCACATAAATTAATGGTAAATACGGTTAACAAATTAATGTATATTTTACTTATCCTAACCCCAATGATTGGTTTTATGATGATATACAAAACGGGTGCACTAACTTATGATTTTAGTGGTGTATTTCCAACAGATGCTCATTTTGATGAAACCCTAGAGTTTTTACATAAAGCATTTGTATTTTCTTTATTAGGGATGGTAGTCTTGCATATTGCAGGAGTAGTAATTTATAAAGTTAAAAAAGGAGAAAATTTAGTAAAACGGATGTGTATGTTTCTTGAATAGACATAAAACTACAAGGCGTAAGACTTTAGACTAACTTAGGTAAAAAGGAAATAATAGCAATAAACAAAGATTGGTCTAACGTCTAAAGTCTATTAGCGTAGCGGTCTTAAGTCTAATAAATAAACCCAACAACAATGAAAAAAACAATGGAAGAAGGTAAAGAACAACAAGAATTATTCAAAAAGGAGTTTAGTAAGTTTCCTGAGTATTTTGAATCGAAATAATTTAATATAATTAGTATGGTTTTTAAATGAAATCTAATTACAACATATCAAAAGAAGAACTTTTTAATATTGAAATTTTAAAGAGTGAGCGCTTACAATCTGTTATTCTAATAGGTTTATTAGGATTTGAAGCAATTTTACTGATTGTTATTTACTTATTTTATCGCGAAGAATACATTAGTATATTTAAAACACATATTTCTATTTTTGCTATTTTAATTTTTACAGCTATTATAATTATTTATGAATCTTTCACACATTATTTATTAGGAAAAAAAAGTAAAAGCTATTTTCCAAGCGCACAATTCATTGGATACTTTAAAAGTTTCTCAGAAGTAAGTTTACTTAGTTTGCTATTAATTTTTATTGTTGAATATTCTAAAAGCACACTTATATTACAAACACCAGCTACTCTAACTTATTTTATTTTTATAGTTCTTTCAACATTTAGATTAAATTTCAAATTATCCTTATTTACAGGAATGTTAGCTGCCTTTGAATATGTTATTATTTCCATTTACTATTCAACCCTCTATTCAAATACAACTGTTAATGCGCTTAATATTGATTTAACAGGAATGCAGTATCTCGGACAAGGTTCTATTTTGATAACTACTGGAATAGCAGCTGGTTTTGTTGCAAATCTTATCAAAAAGAATATAAAAAAATCATGGGATACGATTAACGAAAAAAATGAAGTAATTGACTTATTTGGTCAACAGATATCACCTCAAATTGTTGAAAATATTTTAAATAATCGAGATGAATTATTAGGAACAAGAAAAAATGTATGCGTTATGTTTCTAGACATAAGACAATTTACTCCTTTCGTTGATAAACATCAGCCTGAGGAAGTTGTATCATACTTAAATACTTTATTTGGCTTTATGATTGATATTATTCAATCTCATCATGGAGTTATCAATCAATTTTTGGGAGATGGCTTTATGGCTACATTCGGAGCTCCAGTTGCTATAGGAAATAGTAGTCAACAGGCAACACAAGCAGCACTGGAGATAATAGACAAAATAAATATAGAATATAATAAAGGAAATATTCCTAAAACACGTATTGGAATCGGGCTTCACTATGATGAGGCTGTTACCGGAAATATTGGCTCTGTAACACGTAAGCAATATTCAATTACAGGAAAAGTTGTAATAATAGCTTCAAGAATTGAGCAATTAAACAAAAAATATAATTCACAACTACTTATTTCAAAAACTGTATTTGAACAAATAAGCGAAAAGATACAAAACTCATTTATTGGAATTGGTTTTTCAAATATAAAAGGTAGTAATGAGCCTATTTCTATTTATAAATTAGTTGAACCTCAGTCTATAAAAAATTTAAACATCTAAAACTATGCAAATTACTACAGTATTATTAAAAGAGATTGAAAAATATGTCACTATTCTTATAGAAGGAGAGTCATCAGAGAGTTTAACTTATCATACGATTGATCACACAAAATCGGTAGTGAAAAATGCTAAATTAATAGGAGCCAAAGAAAACTTAAATAAGAATGATATGAATATCTTGCTAACTAGTGCATGGTTTCATGATACAGGATATATCAAAAAACAGCAAGGACACGAAAAAGAAAGTGTCGTTATAGCTTCAAATTTTCTTAGACTTAAAAATATTGATAAAGAGACAATTGATCTTGTTGCTGAGTGCATTATGGCAACAGTTTTTCCTCATAAACCAACTAACAAGATTGCTGAAATTTTATGTGATGCTGATATTATGCATTTAAGTGACAAAAATTATTTTGAACTTGCAGAAAAACTAAGACAAGAATTAAACAACACGAGAAATCAAAAAATCAAAAAATTAAAATTTAAAAAAGAGTCTTTACGCTTTTTTAAAAAACATGTGTTTTTTACTAATTACTGTCAAAAATTGTCAAGTGCTAAAGAAAAAAATGCTACACTTTTAGAAGAAAGAATATTAAAGAAAGAAAAGAAAAAGAATAAAGAAAAAAATAAGCTAAGAAAATATTCTCGTGGTGTTGATTCTATGTTTAAGCTAACAGCTCGTAACCAGATTAATCTGAGCTCAATCGCTGATAACAAATCTAATATTCTTATTTCACTCAACGGAATTATTATATCTCTAGGATTAGCTGCAATAGCTAGCAAATTCAGAGAAGAACCAGCTTTAATTTTACCGACTGTAATCTTTATTGTTTTTAGCTTGTCAACTATTATTCTTGCTATTTTATCTACACGTCCTAATATTTCTTCTGGTAAGTTTGACAAAAACGATATCAGGAAAAAGAAAGTCAACCTTCTGTTTTTTGGAAATTTTTATAACATGAATTTAGATGACTATGAATGGGCTATTAGAGAAATGATAAATGATGATCTGTATTTGTATTCTGCAATGACAAAAGACCAATATTCCTTAGGTAAAGTACTTGCCAAAAAATACAAGTTACTGCGGTGGGCATACAATGTATTTATGGTAGGGATAGTAGTTTCGGTTATTGCATTTTTGTTAGTACTCATTCAACTATAATGACTTTTGATAATAAATTCTTTCATTAAAATAAAAAAATAAAAAAATGAAAAATCAGGAAAAATTATTAATTATAAACAATCAAATTGATGCAATTATTAAAAAAGCTAAGGCTTTGGAGAATAATTATGATGATTTGATTGTAAAAGTACATCCAGCATATCAGAAGAGTGCTTTAAATTTGGTGCACTATCTTGCATTCAGAAGTTTTGATATCGATGCAATGCAAGACCAACTAAGGACTATGGCACTGCCTGACTTATCGAATATTGAAGGACATGTAATGAAGAGCCTTCTTGCAATAAAAACGATTACCAATCATTTAAGAGGAAATCCCACAACCGAAAATCAGAAAGGTATTATATCTATTAAAAAAAGTGAAAAATTACT
>JAUVOS010000053.1 GCA_030599055.1 Lutibacter sp. | reverse complement strand
TCTTAAAAATTATTTCAATTTTTAAGTTAGCCGAACTAATCCCGCTTTTTTAGCGGGTTATTGGTTAATACCTCGACCTTCTAGGTCGATTCCTTTTATTGGGTTCAGGGTTCTACCCTGAGGTTTAATACCTTTTATTTGATTGTTGTTTAATTCTAATACAGATAAGATATTAGATCGTTAGACTGTAAGACAATAGACATTAGACTAATCCGATTTCAATTTAAGAGAAAACAGTCTAACATCTATTGTTTCTTAGTCTTTAGTCTTACTGAAATTTGTTGTACACTCAATCACGAAATAGATATGAAGTGTTTTTCTTTTTAGTACTTTTGTGGGATAATATTTTAATTTATAAATCAAGATGAAAAAAATAATCCTAATTCTAATAGGAATAAGCTTGTTGTCAGGTTGCAAAGACACAAACAAAGCTAGAAACCCTATAAAACAAACTACTAACGAAGTTACCGCTACTCGCAGTATGAAAGATAAACTCAATGAATACGTCTCTGTAAAACTAACTACGGACATTTCAAAACTATCAGATGATGAAAAGAAAATGGTTCCGCTACTAATTCGAGCAGCTGCTATTATGAACGAACTGTTTTGGTATCAAACCTATGGTGATAAAAATGAATTATTGGCTCGTATTCAAGATGAAGATACAAAGCAATTTGTAGCCATCAATTATGGCCCTTGGGATAGAATGAAAGGAGATGAATCTTTTGTCGATGGAATAGGAGAGAAGCCTGCAGGAGCTAATTTTTACCCTACAGACATGACCAAAGAGGAATTTGAAAAAGCAGACCTTGAAGATAAAAGTAGTTTGTATACATTCTTACGTAGAGATGCCGAAGGTAAATTGAGTATTGTTCCTTTTAATACCCAATTTAAAGGACAACTAACACAAGCAGCATCCTATTTATTAGAGGCGGAGAGACTTGCAAAAGACCCAGGTTTTAAAAAATATTTACAACTACGAGCACAAGCTTTACTCAATGATGATTTCCAACCGAGTGATATGGCTTGGATGGAAATGAAAACCAACCATATTGATATTGTTATAGGTCCTATTGAAACTTATGAAGACCAACTATTTGGAAACAAAGCTTCTTATGAAGGCTATGTTTTAGTTAAAGATATGGATTGGAGTAAAAAACTAGCCAAATACGCTGCTTTTTTACCCGAGCTTCAAAAAGGATTACCTGTTGCTCCTGAATATAAAACAGAATCACCTGGAACAGATTCAGAATTAAATGCCTATGATGTGGTGTATTATGCAGGAGATTGTAATGCAGGAGGAAAGACAATTGCAATTAATTTACCAAATGATGAAGAAGTACAATTACAAAAAGGATCACGTAGATTGCAATTAAAAAATGCGATGCAAGCCAAATTTGATAAGATATTAGTTCCTATTTCAAAGGTGTTAATTGATCCAAGTCAACGCCAACATATTACGTTTGATGCTTTTTTTGCCAATACGATGTTTCATGAAGTAGCACATGGTTTAGGAATTAAAAATACGATTAATGGAAAAGGAAGTGTTCGCGAAGCACTAAAAGAACATTCCTCTGCTTTGGAAGAAGGAAAGGCGGATATTCTTGGCTTATACCTAGTACAAGAACTGCATAAAAAAGGAGAACTTACAGCAGATATGAAAGATTATATGACCACTTTTATGTCGAGTATTTTCCGTTCTGTTCGCTTTGGATCAAGTAGTGCTCATGGAAAAGCCAACATGATTCGATTCTATTTTTTTCAAGAAAAAGGAGCTTTTACACGTAATGAAGATGGAACATATACCGTTAATTATGACAAATTAAGTACAGCTATGGAAGATTTATCTAGCTTGATATTAACGTTACAAGGAAATGGTGATTACGATGCTGTTGCAAAATTAGTTACCGAAAAAGGAGTAATTAAAGAAGGTTTACAGGCAGATCTAGACAGATTAACAGAAGCCAATATTCCGGTTGATGTTGTCTTTGAACAGGGAACTACGGAATTAGGTTTGTAAAAACATTAATTCATATAAATGAAAAAACCTCGCTATTGGCGAGGTTTTTTATTAACAAAATTGAGTTAGTAGTTATTTGTTAATTTTTACAACTATCAGGTCGTTTTTTATCTGCACAACTTTTTTTAGTTGCACAAGATTTTTTCTTGTCAGATAAAAGGCTTGCTTTTTTGGTGTCACTATCTTTTTTTAACTCTTTGCTGTCTGCATCTTTAACAAGGCTTACCGATGCTTTTGCTTTTACCTCTGTTTTAGCTTGTTCATCTTTAATACTTTGTGCATTTGATACTGCAACAGAAAAGAGACCTATAGCTACTATTAATACAAGTTTTTTCATAATTTACGTGTTTTTAGTTACTGATTATAATTACTTAATTATCGCAAATGTAACAAATATTACATAATGACAAAATAATTAAATGTTAAATCTTATTTTTTTTTGTATCTGCTAGAGGCTCTCTTTCATATTTACAACAACTATGGAGATTTTCATAAACTTTGTCCTTAGCTCTAAAACCTTTAGTATCATGACCAACATTAGCAATATTTTGTTTTATGTCATTTACAGAACATTGTCTCGTATTATAAATAACACTTAGCATATTGCTTTCTATATGCCAAGTTGCCATTTTAACTCCTTTTGTTTTTAGTGCCGCTTTTTCAATTCTTGTTTGGCACATATCACATTGACCATTAACCCAAAAAGTGGTTTTTACTATTTTTTTATTGGATGTGTTTTCTTGTGCTATTCCTTGTATTGAAAAGCTTACTAGTAATAAGCTAATAAAGATTGTTTTTTTCATGATCGTATGGTTTTTATTATTCGTGGTCATCATGATTATGATCATCTTCATCTTCATCATCGTTATGTTCCTCTATTACTTCTTTCTTGTTAGGAATCGTATATCGTAATCCAGTATAAAACATTCTGCCGTGTATTGGAGCATAGACCAAACTACTATCAAAATAATTTCCAAACGGGTCATCACTTCCTAAAATTGCATTTTCTTGCGTGTAGTTTGACAGATTTTCTCCTCCAAAATAGATTGAAAATTGTTCAGAGAATATTTTAGTTACTTGTGCATTCATCAAGGTATATGTTGGTGAATTATTAGGTAGTTGATAATTTACAGGATTACTGCCAGTAAAAGGAATTCGTTGTTCCCCTATCCAATTAAACGTATAGTCAAATAACCATTGACCGCCTTTTTCAGTTTCATGTGTTTCATAAGCTAAATTGATGAAAAAACGATTCTTTGCTTGTAACGGATTTGCCTTTAAACCTGTTGTATAATCAGTTTGTACATCATAAAATTTGTAAGCAATACGTACATCTAAATCATGTGTCAGTTCATAATTTCCGCTTATTTGTAAGCTATTTGCAAAAGATTGTCCATTGAGATTGTAAAAAGCTATTTCTTGTGGGTTTTCATAATCGACAACTACTTGATCGGTAAAATCTGTACGATAATAATCAATAGTAATATCCCCATTTCTATCGAATAGATTAAATCCTTGTAGCAAACTAAACCCGTAGTTCCATGCGGTTTCTGGTTGTAATCCATAAGCACTTCCTTGGTTGGTAGTTATGTTTATGGCTCTATTAGTTGCGAATATTTTTTGGTTTTCTGCAAAAATATTAGCCGTTCGTTTACCACGACCAGCAGAAGCTCTCAAAGTAGTTTTGACCCAAGGTTGGTAACGTATGTGTACACGAGGACTCACAAAAAAGCCCCAATGATTGTGATAATCAGTACGAATACCTGCATTGATACTAAACGCTTCTTCGTTATCAAAATCATATTCAAAGAACCCACCAACACTTTGGTCTGTTCTATCAAAATCTAAATTGGTAAGATGTTCTGAATAATCATCATAAGTAAAGCTAATACCAGTTTTAAATTGATGATAGGTATTTCCTAAAATAGATTGAAATAAAGCATTTGAATAAAAACTATTATGCTTTATGTTGTATTCCTTAAGTCCAAAATAAGATTCTTGTTGGTGCGTGCTATAAGCCGCTTGAAATCCAAAACTTTGATACGGAATATCAGGAAAAACACGACCTAACTTAAAGAAGGAATCAAATCTTTGGGTGTCAATTTCTGAGCCCCATTCTGTAGGAGTCATTTTGTGGATATCGGGATCAAAAGCTACTTCGCCTGTTTGTTTATGGTCATCTAGATAACGAAGTATTAAGCTACTTTCCCAACCTTTAACATTGTCTTGGTATTTCCAACGATTCATAATATTAACCTGTTTACCAAGTGGAGCATCTAAAAAACTATCTGAGTTTTCATCTAGTTTATTAGTTCTCATATTTCCATGTAGATAAATGCCTGTATAGATTTTATCACTCACTTTTGTGTTAAAATCGGTATTAAATTCGAGTCTGCCATTTTGAGAGCCATAAATATTTAGAAAAAATCTTTCAGCAGTTTCTGGTTTTTTGAGTTCGGTGTTTATTTGTCCCGTTATACTCTCAAAACCGTTGATAACGGAGCCGGCTCCCTTTGTTATTTGGATACCGTTTACCCAAGTTCCAGGAATAAAACTCATACCATAAGCTTGTGCAGCGCCACGTACCGCAGGAATGTTTTCTTGTGTCAATTGTATATAAGGGCTCGTCAAGCCCAACATCTGAATTTGCTTAGTTCCTGTTACCGCATCTGTAAAAGTTACATCAATACTCGGGTTGGTTTCAAAGCTTTCTGACAGACTACAACATGCCGCTTTTAGAAGTTCACCTTGTCCCAGACTTTCAACATTGTGCGCCCCAAAATACGAGGTATTTAGATTCTTTTTTTTACTTTTTAAAATCACTTCATCTAATTGTTCACTTTCTTGTAAAAGATGATGTAAATAGCTGGGATTTTTTACAGTTAAAGTATCGGTTTTAAAACCTAAATAGCTAATTATTAATTTTTTATATTCAGATTTATAAGGGATTTGGAAGTTGCCATTTCCCTCGGTTACAGTGCCAATTTTGGTGTCTTGCCATAAAATGGAAGCACCTGCTAAAGCTGCGTGCTTTGAGTCTTCTATAAACATTATTCTTCCTTTTAAAACAGATTGAGAAAATGACAATAAAGGAATTATAAATAGAAAACTGATTAAATGTTTTTTCATGATTATATTTTTAGATATTGATAATAAAAAGTTGTGCTAAAAGACTAAAAGTCGTAGTCTGATAAAAAAAAACTAATACATCAAATTCTAAAAACTTGGAAAAGAATTCCTAAGTCATGTGTTTTTGGAGGTGGTATAACGAACTCTTCTGTAAAAAAACGAACGGTTTTTAAGATGGAGCTGACAGAAAAATAGTCGGAAACTAAAAAGAAAACAGGAAATAAACGAATACTCTGTTCTATTTGTGCTTGTTGTTCAACAGCGATTCCTTCGACGAATTCAGAAGTATTTAAACAACATTTAGATTCTTTTACATTTGATGAACAACAGCTTGATTCAGCTTCTTCATTGTGACACTTAGGAGATCCTTCAATACATAATTCTTCAGAATTACTAAAAATTGAAGAATGCATTTCACCTTCGCAAAAATGCTTTTCAATAGTAAAAGACAAACTTGAAAATAGTACAAGTAAGGATACTATTACCGATAATAATTTATATGTAAAAGAGTGTTTCACATCGCAAATGTAACATTAATTACATATCTAAAAAATAAATGAAATGTTAATTTTTTAATTGGTTTCTTAAAATCCGCAAGGATTTAAGTAGTGAAAACATTATCAGGTGTATATCACTATATTATTTCACTTATTTAAGTGCGAAAAATTAGTTCCAATTAGTGTAATTCGTGTCAGTTATAAAAAGACTTACAGATTTATGGTGTTTTTAGAATAGTCAAATTGTTTTCATGTGGACTACTTAGCTTTAGAATGTTTCAACTGATAATAAAAAGCCGGTAAAAGCAATAAAACAAAAATAGGTTGAATTAAAAACCGACGCACATAAAAACCAAATAAATAGTAGTTTTCAAATCGGGTTGCTACTGTAAACCAAAAAGTGACGATTAATACTACAAACGCAATATCATAAAAAAAGATGCTAAACATGACATAGCTTTTTTTACGAAAAGCAACCCAAATAATTAGAATAGAGATGATTGCATTTAAGTAATATCTTAAAAAAATATGAAAGAAAAGTTTTCCTTTATTTATATCGGGCAAACTTTTATGCAAATAGTCATACTCAAAATAAGAACGGAGCGGGTCATAGAAAATATTTTCGTAAAAACGTACCCCAATTAATAAGAGAAATAAGAGACCTACGATTAGTATGTTAAACCATTTTTTATACATGTTCACTCTCATTTTTAGTTACATTTTGAGTTGCAAAGTACTTGACCCAAATAACCCAAAGTAAAAAAGTGAACCCATAAATAATAGCAGGAAATATTATTTTATGTAAAAAATCAGAATATTGTGGATAGGTATCAATCGCTACTACAATAAAAACGATACGTATAATATTTAATATGTAAACGAGCGAGCTTCCTATCAAACCAAAGAGCATAGTTTTTTTCCAATTTCCTTTAAAAGCAATAATGAATGCCCAAAATAGTATAATGACACTGATAGAATTACAACCTTCTACTATTCTAGCTACAAAATTATTTTTTGTAAAAAGTTTGAATGAGAGTTCTTCTGCGTGTTGTTCACTTTTAAATTGAAACCCCAAGGCATTGCCTGTAGCAACAGTATGATCGGTAACAAGGCGTGTAATAGAACAACAGTTATATTGCGGGTTTGTTTCTTGGTCTCCCTTCAAATACCACTGATAGAGTCCTGAGAGAATAAAATAACTCACAAAAAAACGGAGTAAAAATAGTATAACTGCTTTATTTTTTTTCAAGGATTATTGTTTTATGCTTTACTTTAGGGGGCTCTTAGTTTGTTGTAAAAGTAAATAAATAACGACAAACAAAAAAAAAGCATCCGCCCAAAGGCGAGAAGCTTTTCATTGGTTTAAAAACCGAGACACTTATAAATAAGTGCCTTTTCGACACAAATTATCCGTTTAAGGATGTGACAAAGTTACATAATATTTTTTAAATTATTTTTTTATAAAAAATGGGGTGTACGACAAAATGAAGATTCTAACTGTTTATTTTATTTTTATGTCAAATCTATTTCCCTCACCTGTACAGAGCGTAGCCGAAGTATTGGAAGGATTAAGGGAGGTCTTTGTCAGGGTCAACGCATGTGAAAACAAGCATAATATTTCTCTTTGAGGAACTTTGTGTAATTCTCTGTGGCTCTTTGTGTTATAACTATTACACAAAGTACCTCAAAGAAGACACTAAGAATCACAAAGGAATAGTAATAAATGTAACCAACTAATATGCAATTACTTAAAAATCACATGCGTTGACCCTGAGGTCTTTGTCAATGATAGACCTCACCCCAAACCTCTCCACGGGAGAGGAAGTCCCATATTACAATAAAAATGATTTTTCAATAAAAAACAGTAGTTAAGAGTAGTTATCCTGTACCCATCTGCATTTTGTCGTGCACCCAAAAAAATGTTACTAATATAAGGTACTCAATAAAAATTTCAAAGCCAAAAACTTCCCAAATAAAGTATTGACTAATTAGCAAGCAACCAATTTATATAATTTCAATCAATTGTATATAGCTTATTTTACTATAATATTTTGAATATATTTGTAATCTATAAGCATCTTAACGACTAATATAATGCCTATCTTTAAAACTCATCTTATGAATAGTATTCCTAAACTGTTGCTAATTAGTTTTATGTTTTTGTTTTTTCAAAATATTCAAGCACAGTATTTTGGACAAAACAAGGTTAAATATAAAAAATTTGATTTTAAAGTAGTAGAATCTAAAACTTTTGATACGTATCATTATTTAGAAAAGGATTCTTTAATTATCGGTTTAGTAAAAGATGCTGAAAAATGGCGGGTACGACATGAAGTAGTTTTTAAAGACAGTTTTGATTATAAAGTTCCCATTATTTTATATGCTGATCATGGCGATTTTCAGCAAACTTCAACAATAAGTGGTTTAATCGGTCCCAGTACTGGAGGTGTAACCGAAGGTCTTAAAAATAGAGTAATTTTTCCTGTAACACCTTCTTATGCACAAACAGATCATGTAATGGGGCACGAGTTGGTGCATGCACATCAGTACAACATGATAAAATCATCTGATTCGCTTTCATTTAATAATATGGCAAATATTCCATTGTGGATGACAGAAGGTATGGCAGAATATTTATCCATAGGAAGTGTTGATGAGCATACAGCCATGTGGATGCGCGATGCAGTCGCTCATGATTTTTTTCCTAGAATAAAAGATTTGTATAAGTCGCGTTATTTTCCATATAGGTTTGGTCACGCTTTTTGGGCTTTTGTAGCAGGTTCCTTTGGTGATGATATGCTTTATCCATTGTATAGAGAAACTGCCAAGCTTGGTGTAAAAGAAGCCTTTAAAAGAGAATTGAGTATGCCTATTGATTCTTTTTCAAAGCGATGGAAAGCAACAACTGAAAACTTCTACAAACCTCAAATGAAAGGGAGAAGTATAAAAGCTATTGGAACAAAATTAATTGATGAAAACAATGGAGGACGGCTCAATATATCGCCTTCCGTGAGTCCAGATGGAAAATTCTTTATCTTTTTGTCAGAAAGAAATATTTTTTCACTCGACTTATTTTTGGCAAATGCAGAAACAGGAAAAATTATCAAAAAACTATCCACACGTACACATGCTAGCCATTTAGATGCCTTAGATGCTTTTGAGTCAGCCGGAACTTGGTCTCCAGATAGTAAAAAATATGCCTTTGTGATTTATAGTAATGGGAGAAATAAAATTGCAGTTGCTGATATAAAAAAAGCTAAAGTAATTGATGAGTTTTTTATTCCAAATATTCCGTCATTTAGTAATATAAATTGGTCACCCGATGGGAAAAGTATCTTGTTTTCAGGGTTAAAAAATGGACAAAGTGACTTATTTACCATTGATTTAAAATCGAAAGAGGTCAATCAATTAACAGATGATTATTTTGCACAAATGCAACCCAAATGGGCACCTGATGGAAAAAGTATCGTTTATGTAACGGATAAAAATATTGATTCAAACCGACCGAACAGAAATTTGAGTTTTGTTATACTAGATTTATCAAAAGCTAAAGTATTAATTCCAAAAGTATTTCTTAATTCAAACAATTTAAACCCTACGTATAGTCCGGATGGGAAGTCAATATATTTCCTTTCCGATAGAGAGGGCTTTCGAGATATTTATAAATATGAGATTGCAACTCAAAAACTAAGTCAATTGACCTATTTTTATACGGGAATAAGTGGCATCACAAAGTATTCTCCCGCAATTAGCATTTCAAATAAGAAAAATGAAATTTTATACAGTCACTATGCGGATTCTAAATATAGAATTTACAAGGTGAAAATTGAGGATTTAAATGTCAAAGAAGTAGCAGCAGATGAAGTTGATCAAACCGCAGCCAAGCTACCTTCAATGAATATTGAAAAAAGTTTTGTAGATGCCAATCTAGAAAATGAGAACATACTAGGGCAAACGGATAAACTAAAAGAAAAAGACTACGAACCCAAATTTAAACTAGATTATATAAGCAATGGAGGTGTCGGTATTTCTACAGGAAGATATGGTACCGGAATGGCAGGAGGGGTCAATATGTTGTTTGGTGATATGTTGGGTGAAAATCAACTATATGTCGGCGCAGTGTTAAACGGCGAATTACAAGATTTTGGAGGGCAAGCCGCTTATTTAAACAGACAATCTCGTTATGCTTGGGGTGGCGGATTATCACATATTCCTTATCGGTTTATAACGTATAACCTTGAAAATGCAACATTACCCAACAGTGATCAAACTGCCATAAAAGAAACCTATAATTTGTACAGAATATTTAAAGAACAAATCTCTATTTTTTCGTATTATCCGTTTTCAAAAGCAACTCGACTTGAAGGAGGAGCCTCTTTTAATTATTATAGTTTTAGATTAGATAGGTATTATAATTACTA
This sequence comes from Lutibacter sp., assembly GCA_030599055.1. Lineage (GTDB taxonomy): Bacteria > Bacteroidota > Bacteroidia > Flavobacteriales > Flavobacteriaceae > DQTL01. Next base: position 2,739 of record JAUVOS010000053.1, on the reverse strand, counting down.
TAATGAATTTGGACAACAATACTATATCCATCCTGATGATGCTAGAGATAGAAATGTACCAGGTGCAGGAGATGCTTTCGGAATGGAAGAAGTTAGTTTAGCCTATGTAGGTGATAATTCTAGCTTTGGTTTAACAGCCCCAATGAATGGATATCGCTATCGTTTAGAAGTTCAACAAAATTTTGGAGAAATAACCATGACTGCATTATTAGCAGATGCAAGAAAGTATCTCTATCTTAAGCCTATTACAATTGCAGCAAAAGGATATTTTTATTCTCGTTTAGGTAAAGATGCTGATAATTCATTGATGCCACCATTATATTTGGGTTATGAAACTTTAGTAAGAGGTTACAATTATAAGGCATTTGAAAGGAGTAATGCAATAAGTAGCAGTTCTCTTCAACCAGAAGATATTTTAGGAAATAAGATGTTGGTTACTAATTTTGAAATACGATTACCTTTTACAGGACCAGAACGTTTGGCTGTTGTTAAATCAGGTTTTTTATTTACGGATTTAAACCTATTTTTTGATGCTGGTGTTGTTTGGGGAGAAAGTTCAAGGTATGGTGTAACAAATAGAAGTCTAAAGGATTCTGAGATAATAACTAGTGCAGGTATTTCTACTCGAATAAACTTATTTGGGCAATTAATTATCGAACCTTATTACGCATTTCCACTTCAGTTAGAAGGAAATAGCGGAGGCGTTTTTGGCGTCAACTTTACACCGGGCTGGTAGTTTTTAGAAATTAGAGATTAGAAGTTAGAAGTTAGAAGTGCGGTGATAAGTTTTTAAAACCTCAAATCGTCCCTTAGGACATTTGAGTGTTAAAAAATAAACATTTTGTCTATTACACGGTTTCCTAATCGCATTAGCATTCGAAAGTTAGAAGTTAATACTCTGTTTCCCGTTATATGTTATTTGGAATTTGTTATTTGGAATTTCAATAGTGTATATTTGCAAACTAAATAGTGTAAAGACGTTGCAAGCAACGTCTCAGTTTTAACAAAAACCGTTGTGAGCAACGGATTAACAGTAAGCAATCAAAATTTTGAACCAAAACCTTTCTGAACTTGAACTAGTACGTAGAGCTTCTCTGCAACAATTACGTGATTTGGGTATTAATCCCTATCCGGCAGCTGAATACAAAACAACAGCCTTTATAACGAATGTAGTAAATGATTATCCCGCATTCGAAGGAAAAGAGGTAATTCTCGCCGGTCGTATTATGAGTCGTCGTATCATGGGGAAAGCTTCCTTTGCAGAATTAAAAGACGCTACGGGTAGAATGCAAATCTATTTTAATCGTGATGAAATATGCCCAGATGAAGATAAAACTTTGTACAACACCGTTTTTAAAAAATTATTGGACATGGGTGATATTATCGGTGTTCGAGGTGAAGTTTTTAAAACAAAAGTCGGTGAAATTTCTGTCCGCGTAAAAGAATTTACAGTATTGTCAAAAGCTTTGCGACCCTTGCCCATAGTTAAAACAGATGCAGATGGAAAAGTACACGATGCATTTAGTGATGCAGAACAACGGTATCGCCAACGTTATGTAGATTTGATTGTCAATGATTCAGTCAAAGAAACTTTTATAAAACGAACAAAAATCAATAATTCTATTAGAGAATTTCTAAACAGCAAAGGTTATTTAGAGGTAGAAACTCCTGTTTTACAGCCAATTCCAGGTGGAGCAGCGGCACGACCTTTTAAGACACATCACAATGCTTTAAACATCCCTTTATATCTTAGAATTGCCAATGAATTGTATCTAAAAAGATTAATTGTTGGAGGTTTTGAAGCCGTTTATGAATTTTCAAAAGACTTTCGTAATGAAGGGATGGATCGTACACATAATCCTGAGTTTACCATAATGGAGTTGTATGTCGCCTATAAAGATTACAATTGGATGATGGATATGACCGAACAATTGTTAGAAAAAGTTGCAATAGATTCAAACGGAACTACTGAATTACAAATAGGGGAGAACACCGTGAGTTTTAAAGCACCTTATGCAAGAGTTCCTATTTTAGAAGCCATTAAAATTCATACAGGAAAAGATGTAGCGGGAATGGATGAAGTGGCATTGCGTGCTGTTTGTAAAGAACTGCATATTGAAGTGGACGAAAGTTTTGGTGTAGGAAAAATGATAGATGAAATTTTTGGAGAGAAATGCGAACACCTATACATTCAACCGACCTTTATTACCGATTATCCAAAAGAAATGTCACCTTTAACAAAGGAACACAGAGATAATAAAGATTTGACCGAACGTTTTGAATTAATGGTAAATGGTAGTGAATTAGCCAATGCTTATTCAGAATTAAATGATCCTATCGACCAAAAAGAGCGTTTTGAAGCACAATTAAAACTTTCGGAAAAAGGTGATGATGAAGCCATGTTTATCGATCAAGATTTTATACGTGCCTTAGAATACGGAATGCCACCAACTTCGGGTATCGGTATCGGTATTGATCGTTTGGTTATGTTTATGACCAATAATAGTTCCATTCAAGAAGTACTTTTCTTTCCGCAAATGAAACCAGAAAAGAAAGCAGTTGCCATGACAGAAGAGGAAAAAGCAGTTTTTAATCTTTTAAAATCATATTCGCCAATTGCTTTAATTGATTTGAAATCACAATCAGGTTTAAGTAATAAAAAGTGGGATAAAACCATTAAAGGCTTGACTAAAAACAACTTGGCTAAGGTTGAAAAAACAGAAAATAGTATGCTTGTTA
>JAUVOS010000190.1 GCA_030599055.1 Lutibacter sp. | reverse complement strand
ATATTAGTATTCGTTTAAATTGCGATGAAGTAGAAGAAACTGAAGAAACAACTCCGGAAAAAGAGGAAGAGAATACTATAGAATTTTAAGGCTCTTATTTAGCGTGGCGTTGATTTTTTAACCACAAGGAAAGATTAACGCAAAGTTCGCAATGAAATATTACGACTTTACCTTGTTTTCATAGGATACTTTGTGGTTAAATGAATAATTTACAACGCTATTTTAAACTAGAGCCAATTTTAATAATAACGAAACAACTTTCGTTTGTTTTAAATTTGGATTCTTTATACATTTAAAGCACATGTCAATATCTAAAATCTGGAAACCAACAAAATTACAAGCAAAACCAACAAATATTTCTCAAAACATGAAAGCTCTAGGCTTTGATGATTATACAAAATTTTGGCGTTGGTCTGTCGCTAATAAGGAAGCCTTTTGGCAAAAAACAGTAGAGAATCTCGATATTCCATTTTACAAAAATCCTGATAAATTTTTAAATCTTTCAAAAGGAGTTACACAAGCACAGTGGTTGTTTGGAGCAAAAATGAACATTGCCGATGCATGTTTTTATCAAAACCCGGACACAACAGCAATAATTTTCCAAAAAGAAGGAGGAGATATTCAAAAAATAAGCTACTCCGGTTTAGAGAAACTCGTCAATAGAATTGCTAATTCCATTCAAAAACAAGGTTTACAAAAAGGAGATGTCATCGCTATTGATATGCCGATGACTGTGGAAGCTGTTGCTATTTATTTAGCGGGTATAAAAGCAGGAACTCCGGTAGCAACTATTGCTGATAGTTTTACACCAAATGAAATAGCTGTTCGTTTAAAAATTACCCAACCCAAATTAATTTTTACACAAGATGTACAATTACGAGCTGGTAAAGTTTTGCCACTTTATGAGAAATTGACACAAGCAAAAGCTCCAAAAACTGTCGTAATACAAGCTACAAATAAGACGACAATACCTTTACGAAAAACAGATACCTATTGGAACGATTTTTTAGTTGATAATACTGCGTTTTCTTCGGTATCTTGTAATCCTGATGATACAGCAACCATTCTTTTTTCGTCAGGTACAACGGCTGCACCTAAAGCCATTCCATGGACACACACAACACCTATTAAAAGTGCTTCAGATGGCTATTATCACCATGATATTCATCCAAATGATGTAGTGGCATGGCCTACTAATTTAGGTTGGATGATGGGTCCTTGGTTGGTATTTGCTTCTTTAATTAACAAAGCAACTATGGCATTGTATTATGGAGCCCCTACCGGAAAAGAATTTGGTGAATTTATCCAAAACGCTAGAGTAAATATGCTCGGACTAGTCCCAAGTATTGTAAAACATTGGAAAAAAACACAATGTATGGAAGAATTTGATTGGAGTTCCATAAAATGTTTTAGTTCCACAGGCGAAGTATCAAATCCTACTGATTATTCCTATTTAATGAGTCTAGCAAATCATAAACCCATTATTGAGTATTGTGGAGGCACTGAAATTGGAGGTGGATATGTCGCAAGCACATTAGTACAAGCCAACTTCCCAAGCACATTTTCTACACAAACTTTAGGAGGAGAATTTGTATTGCTAGATGAAAACAATCAGAAAAATGATAGAGGTGAAGTATTTATAATTCCACCAATTATGGGTTTATCAAATAGCTTGCTTAATAAAAATCATCATGAAGTATATTATCAAGATACACCGATGTACGATAATCAGGTTTTACGACGTCATGGAGATCAAATGCAACAAATGGAAAATGGCTATTATAAAGCACAAGGCCGTGTAGATGATGCGATGAATCTTGGAGGAATTAAAGTAAGTGGTTTACAGATAGAAGCGACTGTAAATAGCTTAGACTTTGTAAAAGAGTCCGCTGCAATCGCTGTTGCACCCCAGGAAGGAGGACCCGACCAATTGATAGTGTACTATGTAGAAATAAAAAAGATAGAAAAAAATATTGCTTTAAGAGAGATACAGCAACTTATTAAAAAACAGATTAATCCGCTTTTTAAAGCAAGTGATGTAGTTGTTATCTCTGAATTGCCCAGAACAGCTTCCGGAAAGGTTATGCGAAGGAATTTGAGAAAACAATACACTTCTTAATAAATGGTATTTAACCTCAGGGCATCCCGATAACTATTGTGACTAAACCCTAAATTCCGACGCAGAGCATCGGGGTATTAAACCTCAGGGTATCCCGATAACTATCGGACTGAACCCAATAAAAGGAATCGGCCTAGAAGGTCGAGGTATTAACCAATAACCCGCTAAAAAAGCGGGATTAGTTCGGCTAACTTAAAAATTGAAATAATTTTTAAGAGTCTCACAAATAAAATTTATGAAATTATTATCTGATTATAGTAACAAAATCAATAGGTTTGTAGTCTAAAAAGCTATTTTACTTATGACAAGTAACAACCTAAATAGTAAAATAAATAGCGATACCCTCGTCATTATTCCCACTTATAATGAAAAAGAGAATATTGAAGCAATAATCAAGGTAGTTTATGCTTTGGATACAGCTTTTGATATTTTAATTGTTGATGATAACTCCCCTGACGGAACGGCAGCAATCGTAAATAAATTGCAAAGTGAGTTTCCCAATCGACTTTTTATTGAAAATAGAAAAGAAAAACAAGGATTAGGAGTTGCCTATATTCACGGGTTTAAATGGGCGTTGAAAGCAGGCTATGAATTTATTATTGAAATGGATGCTGATTTTTCACACGATCCAAATGACCTTCCGCGACTGTTAAAAGCATGTAAAGAAAAAGGAGCAGATGTTTCTGTGGGCTCTCGTTATGTGGAGGGAATTAGTGTTGTAAATTGGGATATCAAACGTATATTGTTGTCTTATTTTGCTTCAAAATATGTAAAATTAATCACACGCATCCCTGTTAATGATACAACAGCTGGTTTTGTATGTTACAATCGAAAAGTTTTAGAAACGATAGATTTAGATAGAATACGTTTTGTAGGTTATGCTTTTCAAATAGAAATGAAATTCAAAGCCTGGAAACACGGATTTGACATTAAGGAAGTTTCTGTTATCTTTACCGATAGAGTCCGTGGAAAATCTAAAATGAGTGGTTCGATAATAACCGAAGCTGTTTTCGGAGTTATTCAAATGACACTTAAAGGTTTACCGAAAAAGAACTAAAACATTAAAATTGCTATTCAATGTCAAAAATATTAATTAAGAACGCTAAGATTGTCAATGAAGGGAGCATCTTTGAAGGAGATGTTTTTATTGAAGATCAGTTTATTAAGGAAATAGGTGAAACGATTAGCCCTAAAACGGCTGACACTACTGTTGTACAAGCCGAAGGAAAATATTTGTTTCCTGGCATGATTGACGATCAGGTACATTTTAGAGAACCGGGTTTGACACACAAAGGTGATATAGCCTCAGAAAGTCGAGCAGCTGTTGCGGGTGGAATCACTTCTTTTATTGAAATGCCCAACACAATACCACATGCGACAACACAAAATGAACTAGAAAAGAAATTTGATATTGCAGCAAAGACTTCGTATGCAAATTATTCTTTTATGTTTGGTGGGACGAATGATAATCTAGAAGAATTATTAAAAACAAATCCCAAAAATGTAGCAGGTGTTAAACTATTCTTAGGATCCTCAACGGGTAATATGTTAGTTGATGATGAAATCGTTTTAGAAAAAATATTTTCATCTACTGATATGTTAATAGCAGTCCATTGTGAAGATGAACAAACCATACAAGACAATTTAAGTAAATACATCGCTACTTTTGGAGAAGATATTCCGGTAGCCTTGCATCCACAAATACGTAGTTCGGAAGCCTGTTTTATTTCTTCATCAAAAGCCGTTGCCTTAGCAAAAAAAACAGGAGCACGATTGCATGTTTTTCATTTGTCAACTGCACAAGAAATGGATTTATTTACCAATAAAATTCCTTTGGCAGAAAAAAAGATAACCGCTGAAGTTTGTGTGCATCATTTATGGTTTAACGATAGTGATTATGAAGATAAAGGCACTTTGATTAAATGGAATCCGGCAATAAAATCAAAAAAACACCAAAAAGCACTTTGGAAAGCTTTATTAGACGATCGAATAGATGTTATAGCCACAGATCATGCACCCCATACATTAGAAGAAAAACGACGTGTTTATACCAAATCACCGAGCGGCGCTCCAATGGTACAACACGCCTTACCGGCTATGATTAAATTTTATGAAAAGGAGAAAATATCTTTAGAAAAAATTGTAGAAAAGACAGCACATAATCCTGCAATACTCTTTAAAATAGAAAAAAGAGGCTTTATTCGTGAAGGATATTATGCCGATTTGGTTTTGATTGATTTATCGAAACCTTGGACGGTAATTAAGGACAATATCTTATATAAATGTGGTTGGTCACCCTTAGAGGGAACTACTTTTACATCACGAATTACACATACCTTTATAAATGGTAATTTGGTTTATAAAAATGGGAAATTTAATGATACAATTAAAGGACAACGATTGGAGTTTGATCGGTGATCAAGTTGACAGTTCTCAGTTCTCAGTTCTCAGTCTGCAGTCAGAATACTAAATACTAAAGACTAAAGACTAGAAAAAACACCGTAAGTTTGTAAAATGAATAATTCTTTTAAAAATAGCCTAATTATAGTGTTGACAGCCGTTTTTATTGCCGCATGCACCAGCAATACTATTTACAAAAAGCCAAAGGATTTAATTCCCGAAGAACAAATGGT
>JAUVOS010000073.1 GCA_030599055.1 Lutibacter sp. | reverse complement strand
CTTTTTCTTAGAAAGCTGGGCAAATCCCGATTTTCAACCGACCTTTAAAGTCAATCGTTGGTTTGGTTTACTTGGATTTTTAGCTAGTTTCGGAATCATGTTTAAACTAGATATGATTGCCATGTTTGGCGCCATAATTATCATAATTGGCATTTATCTTTTACTACAACGTAAACAAGTAAAATTAGATTCGGGCGATGTATGGCAAAGTGTTTGGGAAAATGTGGTCGCAAAAGGATTAAAAAAACTCGACGCCAAAGAAGTTGACTCCAGTATGAATTGGAATCCAAATATTATTTTATTTAGTGGCGAAAGTCCGCATCGATATTATCTTTTAGAATTGAGTAATACTTTATCCGGTCGAACTGGAATTGTCACAAATTTCAAACTGATTTTAGATAAAAAAAACAGAAAACCCCTGACAAAATCTGAACAAATTGTCAAAGAGAGCTCTTTTGAGGATTTGGGGATTTTTGCAAGACAAGTTAAAGTGGAGAACATTTATACAGGTATCGAAAATATTGCATCAACTTTTGGCTTTTCGGGCGTGGAGCCGAATACTATAATGATGGGATGGCCTAAAGAATTGAGTAACTCGGAGAGTTATTCTAAAATGACCGAGACTTTATTGCTTCTTGATTACAACTTATTATATCTCGATTTTGACAAAAAAGCCAAATTTGGCGACTACCAAACTGTCGATTTATGGTGGCGTGAAACCGACAGTAAAAATGCAGAAATGATGCTGAGCATTGTGCGTTTTATCATTCAATCTACAGAATGGAATAAAGCGAAAATCAGAGTGCTTTTTGTCAATCATAACAATATTGATAGCAATATCATCAAAGCAAAGATTTCTAAACTAGTTGATGAATTACGAGTAAATGTAGAAATCGTTGTAATTAATAATGGTGTTGAGCAAAGACCTTTTTATGATATTATCGCATTACAATCAGCCGATACTGATTTAACTTTAGTAGGGATTCCAAACATTAAAACAGAAAAGCAAGCAAATTTCATACTCAATACCAACCACTTATTTAAAAGTATTGGTTCTACTTTACTGGTAAAAGCATCCAATAGTTTTAACGAATTACAGTTAGATTTATCTGAAACCATCGGGAAATCTGATGAAAAACAAACCGAACTTAAAGCACTTCCAATTTCTGAAATAACAAAAGTCAACACATTAGTCGGAGAATTAGATGCTTTTTTATCAGAATCGACCGAAAAATTCACACGACCAGCCTTGACATCTATTGCGTCTTTTTATACTCAATTTATTGATACAATTGCCAAGGAATTTGATAAAAGCCTTTTAAATATTGAAACAAAACAGTCTCATAGTGCTATAATAAAGGAAGTTCAAAACTTCGTCAACACAACTATCAATTTATCTGAAATTTTTAAAAAGGAGCAATTACACAGTCTTGAAGAGGTCTTTGACAAGGGTTTGAATAAACTTTTAAATAACAGAAAAGAATATCTGAACAAAGTACCAAAAACAATAGATTTAAATATTCCAAAAACTAAAAAAGTCAAATGGAAAAACATATTAAACTATTATTTTTCAGCAAAAATACTTCCCAATACTCGGGATGCTCTTTATGACTTTGGCGTCAAAAATTTTATGTTTCCAATTGAGCTATCTAAAACTTTAAATAAAGAATCGCAATTATTTATTGAAAATATAAGTATCAATAATAGAGATGCGCAAGGTACTTACAGAAAAAATATCGCAGCTTTATTGAATGAGTTAAAAAATACAGCAAATGATTTATCACATCAAACTAGTGAAGCCTTACACATTTTCGAAAGAGATATTTGTATAGAATTAGTGAATGAAATTGAAAAACCTATTTTTGAAAAACGCATCAAAAGATTAAACGCAAAAATTGACAAAAAAGAAAATGATTCGATTCTTAACGATTTGTCCGGTTATGCTAAGTATTGGCATCGGAACCAATTGTTATCACACAAACAGGCTGAATCTGATTTATATCTTACAAATTCCGGTTTGTCCTTATCGACCATTGACGAAAAAATAAAAAAATACATTGATCTCAGTCTTATTTATCCACAACAAAGAAAACTTGAAATATTGACCGAAGCTGAAAAAGTAATTCGCCAGGGTCTTTTAAAAAAGAATTTGGAATCGTTTACCAATAAAGATATTGATGAAATTGCAGAAGGCATAACACATATCAATTTTAAAAACCTTTTAGAGTCAGAGGAAAATAGTATTTTATCCTTATCAAATGTGGTTCCAAAAACGGTTGAATTAATGAGCCCAGCGTCTTTTAATTTGTTTTCAAAAAGTCAGACTGATTATGTAGAAACACTAACTATTAGTCTTTCTAGTGTTCAAAACCACATTATTCAAGACAGCTATCTCGCTCGATTACAAGAAACACTTCTTAGGTTTGAAAAGACTTATAATACAAATGCTGAAAGTATTTATAATTCCGCAAATCGTATCAATCATATTATTGATGAAGTTGAGAACGATACTGATTTTGATATTGTACTTAATGATTTTCGAAAAGGCATCGTGGCTAAGGCTACAAAATTGACTAATTTAAATGATTCGATACGATTAGAATTAAAAACTAATCTACATCATACAGTAGCGACACTTGATGTCAGAACCATTTTAGATTCTGAGAAATTATTGTCACAAGCATCTCGAAGTTCGGTAAAACAGCACAAAATAAAAGATTGGTTTGCTGAGAAAAAGACGCTGTTAAAAGAATCCTACGGACAAATACATGATTTTGTCATTCAGCGTAAGCAGGATATCGATGCCATAAGATTTGACGAAAAACACCATCAATTTTCAAATATTATAGAGCAAACAAACAATTTAGTTTCTAATTTATCTCTAGATGAAAACTTAAAACAATCCTTGCCATTTTACTATAAAAAACTTTTTACCGGAAGTCATACAGCCAATATTGAAGCCATCAGAAAAAACGAATTTGACACGGTAAAACATGCGTTAAATAGAATCGATACTGGAATAAGTGGCGCCATTATGATTATAGGGAAATCGCAATCTGGGAAAAGTTTTTTTACAGAAGCTATTGCAAAAATTCCGGAAAACACGCTTCGGTATAGTATTAATCCTCCTTTAAAACAAAGCTTTACGGAAAATGATTTGCATGTAGCCTTCCAACAAGCTCTTGCTTTAAAAGGGAATAGTACATCTATCCTAAAAAAATTAAAAAAGAAAACAGTTTTTGTTTTCGACGATCTTGAAAGATGGTGGCTAAAAAGTAAAGAGGGAGATGCCGTAATTAATCACTTGACACAACTAATTGAAAAATATGGCGACAAGCACTATTTTATATTGAATATGAATATTTATAGCTACCATATTATCAGACAGAATACGAATATCGAAAAGCAACTTTTAACGACAATTATTGCACGTCCTGTTGATAAAATGGCTTTAAAAGAGATAATCATAAATCGTCATAAAATTGGTGGTGCAGACATCCATCTAGAAGGAGAATCCGTTAGCGAATCAAATAAAATTGATGCTATAATTGGAGCTATCCATACGTTGTCAAATGGAAATATTGGTATTGCTTTACAGATATGGCTTTCTTGTATTTCTATCAATAAGGACAAGCAACTCATACTGACATATCCCAAAGATAAAAAATTCCCAGAAATAAATAATGCACTTTGGAAACTGGTATTGTACCATTTTGTGATACATAAAAATTTACATTTAAATCATCTGAAAAAGATCTTTAAAGAAGAAACTCCACAAGTATTGAGTACCCTAAAAGAAATGGAAAAAGCCGGTTTGGTTTTTCAATCAGGTAATGCTATTTACAGTATTCATGATATCTTGCTGTATTATGTAGAGGAACAATTAAAAAAACTTAATATTTTAAACTAGACGATGGAAAATTATTTTAATACAATTCCCATTTTTCAGATACTGAGTATGTTATTTATAGGTGCCGTACTACACTTTGTTTTTCGTGTGACTAACACCTATATCTTTCCATTAAAACAGGGTAAAAAAGCTACCTATAAGTTGATATGGCAACGCATTCAAGTCATTGTATGGATTGCTTATGCCCTACTATTTTTTACAATTTTATTTTATGAAAACAAGCTTATCACTACAGTAATTACTGCAATTATAATTGGACTGGGTTGGAATTATTGGGGAAATGTATTTTCCGGTATTCTTATTAAATTAAATAATCATCTAAGAGTTGGAGATTCAATAGAAACTGATTTTGTATCGGGCAGAATAAAAAAAATAAATATCTCAAATACAAAGTTGCTAAATGAAACGGGTGAAATAGTTGTCATACCCAATAGCAAACTCACTCGTTCGGTTCGTAAACTTCAAAAACAAAAAAGAGATTATAACACACATATTTTCATCATAAAAAATGACAAACTAAGCTATGCTGAAATCTATAAAATTGCATTGCATTGTCCTTATTTAGCGACCAATCAAGCTATCAATATTGAGCGGATTCAAGAAAATGAATTTCAAATAAAAGCGAGTTTAATAGATATTTCTTTTGTGGATAAAGTAGCTAAATGTTTTAGTTAAACTACCCAGCCGCAATTTGGCTTTCGCCCTGCGAATAATCTACTGTAACAATTGCTTATAAACATCTAACCATCCTTCAAATTCTCCTGTATTTGTAAGGAATGAATTATGAAAAATACTTATAAATTGTCCATTTACAGCACGTATTTCAGATTTAATCTGATTGAGTTGTTCAATTGCTTCTTCGGGCGACAATTTTAGGTAATCTTTAAGTGTGCCATCCATAACTTGAAAAGGGACAATACGTAGCGGACGTTCTTTATTCATTTGTAAATTAAAAAATGAATAGGAAATTGCCATACCTGCTCTAAAGCCAATTTTATCAGAAAAACCCATCGTATAATCGCTTGTGATACCTACAGAAATTAGATTTTCATAGGTTTCCGGAAACCTCATTTTTAAATAATGTTGACGGCTCTTGACTACGTCTTTATCGAATATTTCTGACAAATCTTGTTTTTCCTTTCTAAGTGTTTTTAAATCAGTATTTGAATTGTAAGATGGATGTATTCCAATTTCTGCATATTTTGAGAGCTTTTTAATAAGCTTTTTCATCACTTTATTCAATGGCAAATTTTTGTCGTATTGCCCATGCTTTCCCACTTGAATAAAAAAGATGTTTTTTGCAGTTGATTTTTCTTGCAGTTTTTTTAAATTGCTGTATGTGTCATAAGGATCGTTTCTCTTAAATATAAATAAAAGATGTTGCTTCATTTCCTTTAGATCTATACGTAACATCGCTTTGGCAAAACTTCCCAAACGTCTTACAAAAGGTTTTCCTTTATACGCATAGGCAATATCAATGTCAATTGAATTTACTTGTGTATAAATCCTTGTGGGAAATAAAAAATTAGGTTTTTGTTTTAATATTGCATCACGTAATTGTTTTGCCCATAAATGAACTACGGGTTTTTGTAAGAAATTTGCTTTAAAAGCTAAAGAATATTCAGCTGAAAAACGTGCGTGTTCATCTAAGGTATAAGGTAAATATTCCTCGTAGCGACTGAGCATAAAAAAGCTACTTGCCAATATATCAAATTGAAAATCTGCCGTATCAGATGTTTTAAAAAAATAGGGAATTTCCTTTATATGAGTAACTGCAATATTTTGTGTTTTTATATCTTTTTCAAACAACAAAGAATGAGGTTTAATCCATATGGAATTCTTTATTTTCTCATCAGAATAATTGATTTTCGGAAACTCAGAATCCTCTAAAAATGTGTCTTTATCTACCAGTTTATAGTCAACTTGTAAGATGGTTTTAAGTACTACTTTTAAGGTGTACTTTAAACGGTTTGTGGCTTTATGTGCGTAGATGTAAATCATAGTTGGGCTTTGGGCTTTGGGCTTTACGCATTACGCTATAGGCTTAGCATACTCAATTGCATACTGCGTATCGCGTAAAGCGAAAAGCGTACTGCGTTGAGCGTACGCGTACTACATATCTTATCGCAAATTACGATATATTTCTATTAATTTTTTAGATTCATTTTCCCAATTGTAAGTTGTCGCTGCTTTTTTTAGATTTTTTTTCCATTTTTTAAGTTGTTCTTTATTTGAAAAAATGCCTGCAACTATTTTTGCCATTTCCTTAGGCTCGTGTTTTTCAAATACAACTCCAATTTTATTATCGCGCACTAATTTAGCAACTACTCGTCTATTTGAGACCATCAAAGGGATTTGACATTGAATATAATCAAAAACCTTATTAGGTAAACTGTATTCATAATTTAGGTTGGTTCCTTTGTCCAATGACAAACCTAAATCGGCAATTTGTGTATATTTCAACAATTCGTCATACGGCAATTTCCCAACTATTTTTACTTTTTTTTGAATTTTTAAATCGGTGCTGATCTCTTTTAATTTTTCAAACACATCGCCTCCACCAACGATGACCAAGATCACATTCTCTAGATACTGCATCATTTCTACAGCTTCTTCAGCGCCACGATCTTTATTGATTCCCGAACCTTGCAGGATGAGCATTTTTCGATTTCCTTTTACTCTTTTAGCTAAATTTTGATCGGGCTTAAAACCAGGTAGCCTCGGTGAAATATTCCGAATTACATGAACAGGTACTCTGTATTTTTTTTTATAAATCTCGGCTATTACACGATTAACAGTAATTATATTTTTGAGTTTTGGAAAAATATATTTTTCAATTTTCAGCCATACTTTTTGGATCTTAGGACGATGTATTAATTCGGGTACCTCTGTAAAGAGTTCGTGTGAATCATACACAATTTTTTTTCTAAATAGCTTAGCTATTAAATAATTGGGTAACAAAGTGTCTAAATCATTTGACAATAAAATATCTTTTCGAGTGAAAAACAACTTTATAAAAAGACGTAGATTATATTCTGCATAAAAGGGAAAACCTTTTTTGAAAAACAAACGCATTCTATAAGTTTTATAATCTCTTTGAATTGGTAAGCTCTGAGGTAGCTTCCTACCAATAAGTAAGATGTCAAAACCCTCTGACATAAGTGTAGCACACACTTTTCGAACACGTTGGTCGGTGACTAAATCATTGGTAACTGATACAATAATACGTGGCAAGTTTTCTTAGTTTAAATCGTAGTAGGTAAAAGTACGTTTTTTTAATCGGATGTAAACATTCGATTTTCTAGACAATAATAAATATTGATTACAATCATCACTTTTACTGATGAAAATCATTGGTTTAATTTTTTTTACTACTTACATTTACACCATATCTAAATATAATTCCGTATATCTACATTATCTGAATATAATTGTTAATAAACCATTTAACAGTAGTAGAAAATCTTTAGGTTAAAAACAACTAGCAAAGCTTAGAAGTTAATTGTAAACTTAAGAAAGAATAAAATGAGAAAAATATATTTAATTGCCACAATATTTTCCGTATTAATATTTAATTCTTTCTCGCAAACTATAGGAACATTTACAGATTCCCGTGATGGGAAAACATACAAAACTGTAAAAATAGGTAGTCAATGGCTAATGGCAGAAAACCTGGCGTACAAGCCTAATCAAGGAAATTATTGGGCTTATGATAATGATTCAATCAATCTAGCTAAATATGGGTATTTGTACGACTGGGAAACAGCAAAAAAAATAGCACCCAATGGTTGGCATTTACCCACAAAATTAGAATTGAAAGCCCTAAAAAAATCCTTGGGTGGCAAGCGCGATTTATTTAAATATTTAGGAGGCACTATGGAAAAAGTATATAAACAAATGATAGATGGAGGTGCTAGTGGCTTTAATGCCTTATTGGCTGGTTTCCGTAGTGAGGAGGGTGAATTTAGGCATCTAGGCAATCTTACTTTTTTTTGGAGCTCTTCTAAAAGTATAGATGGACAATGGTTTTATTCTTTAAATGGTAAAATAGATGGCAAACGTCATGGTATTTTGGATAGCAAAGAAGGGATCGCGGCACTATCATCCCGTCAAGATAGAGCTAAAAGTGGTTTGAGTGTTCGTCTTTTTAAAGATTAGATTGAATAAATAAACACCTATAAATTAAACAATTGATAGAATGCTATCGTAAAAACTAACATTAAACTCAAAATAATGGAAAAAAAACAAAAAATCATCCAAGTTTACGCAGTTATTATTTGTGTAGTAGCAGTCATCACCTTTTTAATATCTGTATCAAGTATTGTATCAGCTGCAATAGATCGTAGTGACCCTTTATATGCAGGTCGATTTGAACAGAAGTTATCATCTTTGGAAAATTTTAAAGTTGATGTCTTGAAGTCAACACAAAAGGATCAAGCCTTTATTCCTAATGATGAAGAAATTCACGGCATGTATGAAGCCGCTAAAGGAAATAAAATAAAAACTGTGCAACACCAATCCTTTCGAACGATAATGGTAAGTAGCCTGATTATAGTAATTTGTATTATACTTTTTGGCTCGCATTGGTGGTTAATGCGAAAAATTGGAAAGAGTGATTGATTTATTTTTTTGTGGTTTATTTGGAATCCAAAAAGAACAATCAAAATAAAAAGTTAAACAATTCAACAACCAACTAACAACAAACAATTACATAAAATAATCTATCAATAAAACAATACCAATAATAACTATTGGTCCTGCTATTCCTGCTACAATTCCTCCAAACCGAAAGTCTTTTTGTGATATTTTTCCGGTAGCAAATGCAATGGCATTTGGCGGTGTTGATATGGGCAAAAACAAGGCTGCAGAAGCACTTAAACCAATTACCAATGGTAGAACTACAGGATTTGAAGTGCTTAAAATAATGGCTATCGGAATCAAAATGGTTACTGTTGCTGTATTACTCATAAAGTTAGAAAGTACAATTGTAAGCAATGAAAAAGCAATAACTAATACATAAAAATTCAAATTATAATTACTTATCAAACCAATATAGTAAGAAGCTAGTCCTGTTTCTTTAATAGCCAAGCCCAAAGACAATCCACCGGCGACTAACATAAGCGTATCCCAAGGAAGTTTACGTACATCGAAACTGGTTACTATTCTGAACATGGTCAACAGCATAATGGGTAAGAAGGAAACTGCTGAAGCAGGAATACCATGAATATTTCCGGTAAGCCACAAAAGCAAGGTTACAAGTAATACTCCTGATACAAAACGTCTTTTGATTTTAAAGATTTTTGAACTGGTTTTTATCGTGAAGTCATCCAAAAAACTCAAATCTATCTCAGTTACTTTGGGCACATATTTTTTAATTAAAAAGAACCAAAATAACAAGACTAAAATAATCGCAATTGGAAATCCAATTAGCATCCATTCTAAAAATCCCATGGAAACTCCGTGGCTACTTAAAGCTTCTACTGCTATAGCATTGGGAGGCGAACCAATAATTGTCCCCATTCCCCCTAAAGAGGCTGCTGCAGGAATACCTATTAATAGTGCTTTTGCAAAAGGTGCTTTAGCTCCAAGTTTATCTAAAAAAGGAATAACAGCTGCGATCATCATTGCCGTAGTAGCCGTATTAGACATGATCATAGAGAAAATAGCAGTAACCAACATAATTCCCAGTAATACATATCTGGGTTTGGTTCCGAATCTGGATATTGCCAGTTTAAATAAGGTTTTATCCAAACCTACTTTTTGCATGGCTTCTGCCATAAAAAACCCACCAAGCATCAGCCAAATAACACTATTGGACCAGGTTTGAACGTATTTTTGCACATACTTCGATGCATTTTCCGGATCAATTTTATGATAATAATCTCCTAGCGCAAAAACCAAAAAACCAAAGATAAATAAGCCTACGGTAAAGGGCGGCACTGCTTCAGTAATCCACAAGGCAATGGATAAAAACAACAAGAACAAGACATATACTTGATCGGTACTCAGTTGTGGTGTATATAAGAAATAGGTCAGTCCAAAAGCAAAAATAATACTTACCAGTAAATAAATGATTTTTTGTTGGAAATCAACAACCTGTTGTACTTTCCTTATATACCGATTCGAAGCGGTTCTAGAATCTGCCATCGTATTTGACTATAATAATTCAGGAGGCAAAGTTACAAAAGTTACAAGCTAAACAAGTTTTTTTGGGATTAATTTCATTAAAATTTTAAACACTGGAAGTTCGAATCTATCATTAAAAAGTTCAAAAAAAACGCGTCGTTTCTGCCCTAGGGCAGAAATGACGCGTATTTGTGGAGACGGCGGGAATCGAACCCGCGTCCAAACGAGCAACCAACCTGCTTTCTACATGCTTAGTTAATGTTTAATTTTCGACGATGAGCTGACCAAAAACCGCCTACTCAAAGCTTATTTTCTTTAATTTCGGAAAAGTATCGAAACGCTACAAATCCTATGTTTACTTTTACGATGCCTCTAAACTAATCGCCGTAAACCAAGGCTCTTAAGAGACATTCAGCCTTTCTGCCTTGCAGAAACGTTGGCATAAAATCCTACTAAAATTCAGATTATGCAGCTAAAGCAAAATTATTTTCGCCGTTTATAAGTTGAAAAAGATTTTTACGAGTGCGTTTTCATTACTCGACATGCTTACAACTTGTCTGACCTCGCTGTCAAAACCGGTCGTCCCCCTTTTTGAGTTTATAGTTTAAAGTTCAAGGTTTAAAGTTGAACCCACACCTAACACCATAAGAGTTTGCAAAAATACACGTTTTTGCGATTAATCTATTGCAAATACTGTTCCTTTTAAAAAAAAGGTTTCTGATAGTAAAAAAAAACGTATCTATTCAGCCAAAATTTTCTCACGCAAAGTCGCAAAGACGCTAAGTTTATGAATGCAAAG